>JBDHSR010000212.1:0-6228 GCA_039808305.1 Gemmobacter sp.
AGTTCCGGTATGCCGCAGAGGCCGAAGCCCCCGGCGGCGATGAACATCCCGTCATGCAGAAGTCCCTCGAGCGCCGCGCCGGCGCCGGGATAGATCTTGTTCATGGGCCACTCCCCGCAAATTCTCCGGCTAAAGTAGTGGCGAAGCCGCCTGCCCAAGTCAATCGCCGCACCGCGGCGCGGCGGGGCTTTACCTTGCCGGGCGGGCGGCTATGGTGGCCGGGGTGGCCCGCGTGGTGGAATGGTAGACGCTGGGGACTTAAAATCCCTTGCCTTCGGGCGTGCGGGTTCGAGTCCCGCCGCGGGCACCAGACCGGCGCGGCCGGAAAGCGGAAAGGCCGCCCGGTATCCCGGACGGCCTTTGTGTTTTCGCGGTGCGAAAGCTCAGGCGAGCGACAGGTTCGTCGCCGATTCGCGGCCGTTGCGGTCGCGCTCGATGTCGAACTTGACGGCCTGGCCGTCATTCAGGCCGCGGATGCCGGCGCGTTCCAGCGCGGTGATGTGGACGAACACGTCCTTCGCGCCGCCTTCCGGGGCGATGAAGCCGTAGCCCTTGGTGGCGTTGAACCATTTCACGGTGCCATTGGCCATCGTGAGACTCCTTTTCCATGTTTTGCCATCCGCGTCATGCGATGGCCCGGCGCTGCCATTGATCGAGAACTGCGCCGAATGGACGAGGATCGAGAATGAGTAGCGGATCCTGTCTATCACCTTTTCCATGCGCCCGCAATGCCGGGCGCATGGCGCGCGCCTTGTCAGGCGGGATCGCGCCCGCTACCAAGGCGGCATGACCACGCTTCCCACCCCTCGCGGCACACTGACCCCGGACCGGCCGCTGTCCGACCTGACCTGGCTGCGCGTCGGCGGCCCGGCGGACTGGCTGTTCCAGCCGGCCGACGAGGCCGATCTGGCGGCGTTCCTCGGCGCGCTCGATCCGCAGATCGCGGTGTTTCCGATGGGGGTGGGGTCGAACCTGATCGTGCGCGATGGCGGCATCCGGGCGGTGGTGATCCGGCTGGGGCGGGGCTTCAACGGCATCCGCGTCGAAGGGGAGCGGGTGATCGCCGGGGCCGCCGCGCTCGACGCGCATGTGGCGCGCAAGGCGGCGGAGGCGGGGCGGGATCTGACCTTCCTGCGCACCATTCCCGGCGCCGTCGGCGGAGCGGTGCGGATGAACGCGGGCTGCTACGGCCATTACGTCGCGGATGTCCTGGAGGAGATCCGCATCGTCACCCGGCAGGGCCGGATCGAGACGCTGCCCGCCAGCGCGTTGAACCTGCGCTATCGCCGGTCCGACCTGCCGGAGGGCGCGGTGGTGGTCGAGGCCGCGTTCCGCGCGCCGCAGGGCGATCCCGCCACGCTCGCCGCGCGGATGGAGGAGCAACTGGCGAAGCGCGACGCCAGCCAGCCGACGAAGGAACGCTCCGCCGGCTCCACCTTCCGCAATCCGCTGGGGCGCAGCTCCACCGGCCGGGCCGACGACACGCATGAGCTGAAGGCGTGGAAGGTGATCGACGAGGCCGGGATGCGCGGCGCGCGCCTTGGCGGGGCGCAGATGAGCGAGATGCATTCGAACTTCCTCATCAACGCCGGCGGCGCCACGGCCGCCGATCTGGAGGAATTGGGCGAGGAAGTGCGAAAAAGGGTTTTCCAACACAGCGGGATCACGCTAGAGTGGGAAATCATGCGCGTCGGCGAACCGGCGGCGAAATAACGAAGAATATCGGGGCAAAGACCCCGAAGAGGCAGTAAATATGGCGAGCAGGTCGGGCAAGACAGGCTCCCTCGTGGCGGTTTTGAAAGGTGGACTTTCCGCGGAGCGGGAGGTTTCGCTGGTTTCGGGGCGCGAATGCGCCCTTGCGCTCAGGGAAGCCGGGTTTGAGGTGGTCGAGGTCGATGCCGGCCGCGATCTGGCCGCGCGCCTTGCGGAAATCCGCCCGGATGTGGTGTTCAACGCGCTGCATGGCCGCTGGGGCGAGGATGGCTGCGTGCAGGGCCTGCTGGAATGGATGGGGCTGCCCTATACCCATTCCGGCGTCACCGCCTCGGCGCTGGCGATGGACAAGCAGAAATCGAAGCTGGTCTACCGCGCCGCCGGCCTGCCGGTGGCCGAAAGCCTGATCGTGCCGCGCGACGAGGCGCGGACGCGCCATGTCATGCCGCCGCCCTATGTGGTGAAACCCTATAACGAGGGCTCCTCGGTCGGGGTCTATCTGGTGCATGAATCCGCCAATGGCCCGCCGCAACTGGCCGACGCCATGCCGGCCGAGGTGATGGTGGAAACCTATGTGCCTGGACGCGAATTCACCTGCGCCGTGATGGGCGACCGGGCGCTGGCGGTGACCGACATCATCACCTCCGGCTGGTATGACTACGACGCCAAATACAAGGCCGGCGGCTCGCGCCACGAGGTGCCGGCGAACATCCCGGCCGAGATCACCGAGGCCTGCCTCGACTACGCGCTGCGGGCGCATCGGGCGCTGGGCTGCCGCGGCCTCAGCCGCACCGATTTCCGCTGGGACGAAAGCCGGGGCCTCGCCGGGCTCTATCTGCTGGAGACCAATACCCAGCCGGGGATGACGCCGACCTCGCTCGCCCCGGAACAGGCGGCCCATCACGGGATCGGCTTCCCCGAGCTCTGCCGCTGGATCGTGGAGGACGCGTCATGCGGCCGCTGACCGCCGAGCGCCGCTATCCGCAGACCGCGCCGCAGGGCGGGGCGGGGCCGATGCGGCGCGACCCGGCGCCGACGCGGGCGGCCTACCGGATGCAGCGGCTCTGGCTGACGCCGGGCTTCCGCATCCTGATGCGCTTCGGCCTGCCGGTGCTGCTGGTGGCGCTGGTCGCGGGCGGCTGGCTGGGCAGCGAGACGCGCCGCGCCGCGCTGGTCGCCAAGGCGACCGAGATCCGCGACACCATCGCCAACCGCCCGGAATTCCGCGTCTCGGTGCTTCAGGTCACCGGCGCCTCGCCCGCGCTCGACGCCGCGATCCGCGAGCGGCTGGCGATCAAGCTGCCGATCTCGCGCTTCGACATCGACATGGCGGCGGCGAAGGAGCAGGTCTCCATGCTCGACGCGGTGGCGAGCGCCGAGGTGAAGGTGGCCTCGGGCGGCGTGCTGTCGGTGGCGATCCGCGAGCGCCAGCCGGCGGTGATCTGGCGGCGTGGCGAGGAGCTCGACCTGCTCGACCCGAGCGGACGGCGCGTGGCGAAGGTGCTGGTGCGCTCCGACCGGCCGGACCTGCCGGTGATCACCGGCGAGGGCGCCAATCTGGCGGCGGGCGAGGCGCTGGCCATCGTCGCCGCCGCGAAGCCGGTGCTGCCGCGGGTCCGCGGGCTGGTGCGCGTCGGCGAACGGCGCTGGGATCTGGTGCTGGACCGCGATCAGCGCGTCCTGCTGCCCGCCCGCGAGCCGGTGCGCGCGCTGGAGCGGCTGCTCGCGCTCGACAAGGCCGAGGATCTGCTGAACCGCGACATTCTGACGGTGGACCTGCGCAACCAGCTCCGCCCGACCCTGCGACTGGCCCCGAACGCCCTGCGCGAGATGCGCCGGGCGCGCGGCATCGAGACCGTGGAGAACGCCCTGTGACCGATCTCTATCAATCCCAGCGTGCCATGCGGAACATGCGCCGCGCCGCCATGCAGCGCGGCGTGGTCGCCATTCTCGACATCGGATCGTCGAAGATCGCCTGTCTGGTGCTGCGCTTCGACGGGCCGGAGCGGCGGCGCGACGCCGACGGGGTGGGCTCGATGGCGGGGCAGTCGCAGTTCCGCATCATCGGCGCCGCCACCACCCGCTCGCGCGGGGTGCGCTTCGGCGAGATCCATGTGATGAGCGAGACCGAAAGCGCGATCCGCACCGTGGTGCAATCGGCGCAGAAGATGGCCAATGTGCGGGTCGATCACGTCATCGCCTGCTTCGCCGGGGCCGAGCCGCGCAGCTACGGCCTTGCCGGCGACATCGAGTTGCAGGACAGCGTGGTGACCGAGCAGGACGTGGCCCGCGTGCTGGCCGCCTGCGACATGCCCGACATCGGCCATGGCCGCGAGGTGCTGCACGCCCAGCCGGTGAACTTCGCGCTCGACCACCGCTCCGGCCTCGGCGATCCGCGCGGCCAGATCGGCAACCGCCTCGCCTGCGACATGCACCTGCTCTCGGTCGAGGCGAGCGTGGTGCAGAACCTGTTCTACTGCATCAAGCGCTGCGACCTGGAACTCGCCGGCATCGCCTCCTCGGCCTATGTCTCGGGCATTTCCAGCCTGGTCGAGGACGAGCAGGAGCTGGGCGCCGCCTGCATCGACATGGGCGGCGGCTCCACCGGCCTCTCGATCTTCATCAAGAAGCACATGATCTATGCCGACAGCGTGCGGATGGGCGGCGAGCACATCACCTCCGACATCGCCAAGGGCCTGCAAATCCCGATGAACGTGGCCGAGCGGATCAAGACCAAGCATGGCGGCGTGCACGCGACCAGCATGGACGACCGCGAGATGATCGAGATGGGCGGCGACAGCGGCGACTGGGAGAAGGACCGCCGCCAGGTCAGCCGGACGGAGCTGATCGGCATCATCCGTCCGCGCGTCGAGGAAATCCTGGAGGAGGCCCGGGTGCGGCTGGACGCCGCCGGCTTCGACCATCTGCCGAGCCAGCAGATCGTGCTGACCGGCGGGGCGAGCCAGCTTCCCGGCCTCGACATGCTGGCCGCGCGCATCCTCGGCCAGCGGGTCCGTCTGGGCCGGCCGCTGCGCATCCAGGGCCTGCCGCCGGCGGTGGCGGGATCGGCGTTCTCCTCGGCGGTGGGGCTCTGCCTCTTCGCCACGCATCCGCAGGACGAATGGTGGGATTTCGACATCCCGGCCGAGAAATATCCGGCGCGCTCGCTCAAGAGGGCCCTCAAATGGTTCAAGGACAACTGGTAACCCGCAATATCCTGCGAAAGTGGCGAAATCCCGCCTGCGAGGGGCGGTTCCACCCCCATATTTTGTGGGGAAATGGCGTTTTTTTCGTGACGCCGTTTGCGTCTGTGGATAGACTTGCGGATAATTCGGGGTGCCCGCGCAAGGGACAGGTGCGGGCAAATCTCCGGAACTCAAACAGAAAACACTGGCGGCTCAAGTATAAGCAGGCGGATTGGCGATGACACTGAATCTGATGATGACCTCCCAGCAGCAGGATCTGAAGCCGCGCATCACCGTGTTCGGTGTCGGCGGTGCCGGCGGCAACGCCGTGAACAACATGATCGAGAAGAACCTCGAAGGGGTCGAGTTCGTCGTCGCCAATACCGACGCGCAGGCGCTTCAGCAGTCGCGCGCCGACGCCCGCATCCAGATGGGTCCGAAAGTGACCGAGGGGCTGGGCGCCGGGGCCCGCCCGCAGGTCGGCGCCGCCGCCGCCGAGGAAACCATCGAGGCCATCGTCGATCATCTGGCCGGGGCGCATATGTGCTTCATCACCGCCGGCATGGGCGGCGGCACCGGCACCGGCGCCGCGCCGATCATCGCGCAGGCCGCGCGCGAGCTGGGCGTGCTGACCGTGGGCGTGGTGACCAAGCCCTTCCAGTTCGAGGGCAACAAGCGGATGCGCCAGGCCGAGGAGGGCATCGAGGCGCTCCAGAAGGTCGTCGACACGCTGATCATCATCCCCAACCAGAACCTGTTCCGCCTGGCCAACGAGCGCACCACCTTCACCGAGGCCTTCGCCATGGCCGACGACGTGCTCTATCAGGGCGTGAAGGGCGTGACCGACCTGATGGTGCGGCCGGGCCTCATCAACCTCGACTTCGCCGATGTGCGCGCCGTGATGGACGAGATGGGCAAGGCCATGATGGGCACCGGCGAGGGCTCGGGCGACGACCGCGCCGTCCAGGCCGCCGAGAAGGCCATCGCCAACCCGCTGCTCGACGAGATCAGCCTGAACGGCGCCAAGGGCGTGCTCATCAACATCACCGGCGGCTACGACCTGACCCTGTTCGAACTGGACGAGGCGGCGAACATCATCCGCGAGAAGGTCGACCCCGACGCCAATATCATCGTGGGCTCCACCCTCGATCCGTCGATGGAGGGCAATCTGCGGGTGTCCGTGGTGGCCACCGGCATCGACGCCTCGGCCTCCAACCGCGCCGAGACCCCGACCCGCCGCCCGATGGGGTCGGCCGCGCCCTCCTTCGCCCCGGCGGCGGAGCCGAAGGTCGAGGCCCGCCCGGCGGTGACCGTGCAGGTGGTGCCGGCG
>JBDHSR010000213.1:0-6223 GCA_039808305.1 Gemmobacter sp.
CCTTACGGCGAGATCGTCGATCTGGCGACGGTCGATTTCGACCGCGATGTGGTCTTCACCTGGAACGGCACCACCTCTGGCGTGCGCCTGCCGAATGGCGACGCGATCCCGGCGGATCGCGCGGGCCTCACGATCTGCGACGCGACCTCGGCCGCCTTCGCGATGGATCTGCCCTGGGACAAACTGGATGTCGTCACCTTCTCCTGGCAGAAGGTGCTGGGCGGCGAGGGCGCGCATGGCGTGCTGATCCTGTCGCCCCGCGCGGTGGAGCGGCTGGAGAGCTATGTCCCCGCCTGGCCGCTGCCGAAGATCTTCCGCATGACCAAGGGCGGCAAGCTGATCGAGGGCATCTTCACCGGCGAGACGATCAACACGCCCTCCATGCTCTGCGTCGAGGATTACCTCGTGACGCTGAAATGGGCGAAGGGGATCGGCGGGCTGAAGGCGCTGATCGCCCGGTCGGAGGCCAATGCGAAAACCATCGCCGATTACATCGCCGGCAAGGCGTGGATCGCCAATCTGGCGGTCGATCCGGCCACCGCCTCCTGCACCAGCGTTTGTCTGAAATTCACCGATCCGCGCATCAAGGACGGGGCGGCCTTCGCCAAGAATGTTGCGAAAAGGCTGGAGAAAGAGGGCGTCGCCCTCGATGCCGGCGCCTATCGCGACGCGCCTCCGGGCCTGCGCATCTGGTGCGGCGCCACGGTGGAACAGGCGGATGTGCAGGCGCTGCTGCCCTGGATCGAATACGCCTTCGCCGCCGAGATCGCGGCGCTGACCGAAGCCGCCTGAGCTTCGCGCCTTGCAGGACATCCGGGTGGGGCGGCGCCCCACCCCATTCCCAAACGCATCCGAGGATACCCCCATGGCCCCCCGCGTTCTCGTCTCCGACGAACTCTCCGAAACCGCCGTCCAGATCTTCCGCGACCGTGGCGTCGAGGTCGATTACATGCCGAAGCTCGGCAAGGACAAGGAAAAGCTGGCCGAGATCATCGGCCAATATGACGGCCTCGCCATCCGCTCGGCCACCAAGGTCACCGAAAAGCTGTTGGCCAACGCCGCCAACCTGAAGGTGGTCGGCCGCGCCGGGATCGGCGTCGACAATGTCGACATTCCGGCCGCGTCGAAAAAGGGCGTGATCGTGATGAACACGCCCTTCGGCAATTCGATCACCACCGCCGAACACGCCATCGCCATGATGTTCGCCGTCGCGCGGCAGATCCCCGAGGCCAACGCCTCCACCCATGCCGGGAAATGGGAGAAATCCCGCTTCATGGGGGTGGAGCTGTTCAACAAGACGCTCGGCGTGATCGGCGCGGGCAATATCGGCGGCATCGTCTGCGACCGGGCGGTCGGGCTGAAGATGAAGGTGATCGCCTATGACCCCTTCCTGTCGGAGGAACGCGCCAAGGCGCTCGGCGTGACCAAGGTGGAGTTGGACGAGCTGCTGGCGAAGGCCGATTTCATCACCCTGCATGTGCCGCTGACCGACAAGACCCGCAACATCCTGAGCCGCGAGAATCTTGCCCGGACCAAGAAGGGCGTGCGCATCATCAACTGCGCCCGCGGCGGGCTGATCGACGAGGCGGCGCTGAAGGAGGCGCTGGACAGCGGCCATGTCGCGGGCGCCGCGCTCGACGTGTTCGAGGTGGAGCCCGCGACCGAGAACCTGCTCTTCAACCATCCGAACGTGGTCTGCACCCCGCATCTCGGCGCCGCCACCACCGAGGCGCAGGAGAATGTCGCGCTGCAAGTGGCCGAGCAGATGTCGGATTACCTGCTGACCGGCGCGGTGCAGAACGCGCTGAACATGCCCAACGTCACCGCCGAACAGGCCGCCGTCATGGGCCCCTGGATCAAGCTGGCCGATCATCTGGGCGCCTTCATCGGCCAGATGACCGACGAGCCGATCAAGGCGATCAACATCCTCTACGATGGCCGCGTGGCCGACATGAACCTCGCCGCGCTGAACCAGTCGGTCATCGCGGGGGTGCTGAAGGCGCATAACCCGGATGTGAACCTGGTCTCCGCCCCCATCGTGGCGAAGGACAAGGGCATCCAGATCTCGACCACGCGGCAGGACAAGACCGGCGCCTTCGACGCCTATATCAAGGTGACCATGGTGACCGACAAGCGCGAGCGGTCGGTGGCCGGCACCTGCTTCGCCGACGGCAAGCCGCGCTTCATCCAGATCAAGGGCATCAATATCGACGCCGAGGTGGGCAGCCACATGCTCTACACCACCAACGAGGACGTGCCGGGCATCATCGGCCTGCTGGGCATGACCATGGGCAAGAACGGGGTGAACATCGCCAACTTCACCCTCGGCCGCTCGGGCGTCGGGCAGGACGCCATCGCGCTGCTCTATCTCGATCAGGCCATCGACCCGAAAGTGGTGGAGACGCTGGAATCGACCGGCATGTTCCAGCAGGTCAAACCCTTGCGCTTCGACGCCGCCTGATCCGGCGGCCGACCATGGGCGGGCCGGGAAGATCCTTTCCCCCGGCCCGCCCATCCCGGCACCGGCCTCCGGCCGGCAGGCCCCTTCCGCCCGCACATGGCGCGGCACCCATGGGCACGGCGTGGGTGACGCCACCTTTCCGGGCCTGTCCGGCCGCCCTTGCCTTCCCGCACCCACCCTCCTAGCCTGCGCCCGATCCTGCGCGAGCCTCATCCATGCCCATCTACGCCATCGGCGACATCCACGGCCATCTGGACCTTCTCGAACGCGCGCATGAGCTGATCGCGGCCGACAGCGCCCGCCATGGCGCCGCGCAGGTGGTGCATGTCGGCGATCTGGTGGATCGCGGCGCCGACAGCCGGGGCGTCATCGACTGGCTGATGGCCGGCGCGGCGCGGGGCGAGGACTGGGTGGTGCTGAAGGGCAATCACGACCGCATGTTCAGCCTGTTCCTGCACGACGAGCCGGCCCATGACCCCGGCCTGCGCGCCGATCTGAGCTATCTGCACCCGCGCATCGGCGGGGCCAGCACGCTGGCCTCCTACGGGGTTCGCGCCGCGGCGGACCGGCCGGTCGCGGCGGTGCATGCCGATGCGCGCGCGGCCGTCCCGCAGGCGCATCTCGATTGGCTGGAGACCCGGCCCGCGCTGCACCTGCGGGACGGCCTCGTCTTCGTCCATGCCGGCATCCGGCCCGGCACCGCATTCGAGGCGCAGACCGAGACCGACCTGATCTGGATCCGCGAGCCCTTCCTGTCGGATCCCCGCGACCATGGTGCCTTGATCGTGCATGGCCATACCGCGCTGGACGCGGCGACGCATCACGGCAACCGGCTGAACATCGACAGCGGCGCGGCCTATGGCGGCCCGCTTTCCGCCGTGGCGATCGAAGAGGACGGGACGGTCTTCCTGCTGACCCCCGGCGGCCGGATACCGTTGCCGCCCGCCGCCGCGGCCTAGCTTTCGGCGCGGAGGGGCGGGCGCAGCAGCACGGCCAGCCCTCCGGCGAGCAGCGTCGCCCCGGCCAGCACCGCCATCATCTGGAAAAAGCCCTGCGCCCCCATCCCCTCGGCCAGCCGGGCCAGCAGGAAGGGCAGGCCGATCCCGCCGATCAGACCGCCGGCCACGATCAGCGGCGAGACGCGCGGATCCCCGCCCATCCGCCGCATGCCCTCGACGAAATAGCCCGGGAAGATCATCGCGGCGAAAGCCCCGGACAGCACGAAACCCCAATCGGGCCACAGCAGGGCCACGGCCATCGCGGCGGCCACGCCGGCCAGCGACAGCAGCAACAGCCGATGGGCCGCGATCCGGTGCGCCGCAAAGGTCAGCAGGACGCGCGCCAGCAGATAGGCGACGAAGAAGGCGCTGGAAAGCTCGGCCGCGCGGATCTCGGACTCGCCCGAGCGCACCAGCGCCGCCGGGCCGAGGCCGATCAGCGCCGCCTCGAAGCCGAGCCCCGCCGCGCCGAGCGCAAGGATCACCCAATCCGGTCGCAACGGGCCGCCGGCCCTGACCGCCGGCACCCGCCCCACATCCCGCGCCCCCGGCCAGAGCAGCGCGCATGCCATCGCAAGGACGAGAAAGACCAGCCCATAGGCGCCCCCCGCCGCCGTCAGCGCCAGCGGGCCGAGGATGGCGCCGGCCCCGTAAAGCGCGTTGATGAAGCTCAGCATCGCCGGGCCGCGCGCCCCGAAGACCGCCAGCAGGCGCGGGTTGAACAGCACCGCGCCGCAGCCCTGGCAGAACCCCGCGAGGGTCGCCCCCGCCAGCATCGCCGGCCAGCCCAGCCCCGCGCCCATGAGGCCCGCCCCCACCGCCAGCGACAGCAGCAGCCGGCGCGGCGTCAGCCGCGGGCCGAACAGGAACATCGCCGTCACTCCGGCCGCCGCCCCGACCCAATGCGCGGTGAACAGGACCGAAGCCTCCGCCAGCGACATCCCGGTCTCGCGCGCGATGATCGGCAGCGCCGGACCGTAGACCGCCTGGACGATCCCGAGCAGGAAGAAGGTTCCCATCCCCGCCCCCAGCAGGATCACCCGGTCCATCGCGGTCTCGCCCATGCCGTTCCCCTGTCCGACGCGCCGGCGTCATCCTCCCAAGGCCGGCGAAAGTCAACGGATCCCCGGCCGGAACGGATGCGCGAGAGAATGACGCAACGTCACACTCGCGTGACCGCCTCGCGGCGGACACTCTTGCCGCAACGATCAGCGAAAGGCTCTTCCATGACCGACATCGTCATCCTCTCCGGCGCGCGCACCGCCATCGGCACCTTCGGCGGCAGCCTGTCCGGCCTGCCGCCCACCGCGCTCGCCACCCATGCGGCGAAGGCCGCGCTGGAGCGCGCCGGGATCGAAGGCGCGCGGATCGGCGCCACCGTCTTCGGCCATGTCATCAATACCGAGCCGCGCGACATGTATCTCAGCCGCGTCGCCGCCATCGAGGCCGGGGTGCCCGACACGGCGCCGGCGATGAACGTCAACCGGCTCTGCGGTTCCGGCGCGCAGGCCATCGTCTCGGCCGCGCAGGCGCTGATGCTGGGCGACGCCGATTTCGCGCTGGCCGGCGGGGCGGAATGCATGAGCCGCGCGCCCTATGCGCTGACCGCCGCCCGCTGGGGGCAGAAGATGGGCGACACCAAGGCGCTCGACATGCTGACCGGCACGCTGACCTGCCCCTTCGGCACCGGCCATATGGGCGTCACCGCCGAGAATGTGGCGGCGGAATGCGGCATCTCGCGCGAGGATCAGGACGCCTTCGCGCTGGAAAGCCAGGAGCGCGCCGCCCGCGCCATCGCGGCGGGCCATTTCAAGGAGCAGATCGCGCCGGTCGAGATGCAGGGCCGCAAGGGCACCGTCAGCTTCGACACCGACGAGCATCCCAAGGCGACCAGCCTCGCCGCGCTGGCCGGGCTGAAGGCGGTGTTCCGCAAGGACGGCTCGGTCACGGCGGGCAATGCCTCGGGCATCAACGACGGCGCGGCGGCGCTGGTGCTGGCGCGGGCCGGCGCGGCGGAGCGGGCCGGGCTTTCGCCCCGCGCCCGCATCCTCGGCTATTCGGTCGCCGGGGTGCGGCCGGAGGTGATGGGCCTCGGCCCGATCCCGGCGGTGGAGCAGTTGCTGGCGCGCACCGGCCTGACGCTCGCCGATTTCGACCTGATCGAATCGAACGAGGCTTTCGCGGCGCAGGCGCTGGCGGTGACGCGCGGGCTCGGCCTCGATCCGGCGAAGGTGAACCCGAATGGCGGCGCCATCGCGCTGGGTCACCCGGTGGGCGCGACCGGCGCGATCCTGACCGTGAAGGCGATCTACGAGCTGGAACGGACCGGCGGCAAACGCGCCATCGTCACCATGTGCATCGGCGGCGGCCAGGGCATCGCGCTGGCGCTGGAGCGGGTCTGAGGTCGGGGGTCCGCGCGGCCCCCATCCTTTAGACGGCCCTCCGCCCTCCCCCCTGCACAACAGAGGGCAGCGCCCGGCCGCCGGGTGGGCGCTGCTCCGATTGTGGTCTGCACTTTATGGTGCCGCACCGCCTATGTTCAATCATCGCGCAGGTGTCACCGAAGCGCCCGCCCGAGGGGGCGGTCGGGCGCTGCCCGGCGGCACTGCGTGCCTTTGTTCCGGGCGGGTCTGCTGCTCACACGGCGCAGACGGAATTTCGCGGCTCCGGCGGGATCGGCACATAAGCCCCTACCGCAACCAGAGCCGCACGCGGGAGGAGCGGCCCTCGGCATCCACCACGCTCAGCGTGACGAAACCCGCAC
>JBDHSR010000214.1:0-6211 GCA_039808305.1 Gemmobacter sp.
CCCCCTCAGCCGCAATCGCAGTTCTTCAGCACCTGGTCCATGCTGATCGCGGGTTGGGGACAGCCCGCCTCTCCCACCACCTTCGCGGGCACACCCGCGACCGTGGTACAGGGCGGCACGTCCTGCAACACCACCGAACCGGCGGCGATGCGCGAGCAGCGGCCGATATGGATATTGCCCAGGACCTTCGCCCCCGCCCCGATCAGCACGCCGTCGCCGATCTTCGGATGGCGGTCGCCATCCTCCTTGCCGGTGCCGCCCAGCGTCACCGAATGCAGCATCGACACATTGTCGCCCACCACCGCCGTCTCGCCGATGACGATGGAATGGGCGTGGTCGATCATGATGCCGCGGCCGACCCGCGCGGCGGGATGGATGTCGACGCCGAACACCTCGGAGACGCGCATCTGCACGAAATAGGCCATATCCTGCCGGCCCTGCCCCCACAGCCAGTGGCCGACGCGGTAAGCCTGCACCGCCTGATAGCCCTTGAAGAACAGGATCGGCTGGAGATAGCGGTGGCAGGCCGGATCGCGGTCATGCACCGCCACCAGATCGGCGCGCGCCGCCTGGCCGAGACCGGGATCGCTGGCATAGGCCTCGTCGGCGATCTCGCGCAGGATCTGCTCGCTCATCTCGCCGCTCGCCAGCTTCAGCGAAAAGCGGTAGGCCAGCGCGCGTTCCATGGTCGGATGGTGCAGCAGGCTCGAATGGATCAGCCCGCCCAGCAGGGGCTCGGCGGCGACGGCGGCGACGGCCTCGTCACAGACGCGGGTCCA
Organism: Gemmobacter sp.; assembly: GCA_039808305.1. Classification (GTDB taxonomy): domain Bacteria; phylum Pseudomonadota; class Alphaproteobacteria; order Rhodobacterales; family Rhodobacteraceae; genus Gemmobacter. The sequence continues at coordinate 780 of JBDHSR010000214.1, forward strand.
TACCGGGTCGATGGGGGTGATCTTCTGCTTGGTCTCGGCCATGGGCGCCTCCCGGTATTGCGGTAGGGGAAATATATCGCATTTTCGTCCCGCTTCCAGAGCGCATCCGGCCTGTCCGGCCATACCACGAGAGAAGACGCCCGATCGTCACCGCCAGCGCGGCGAGGAAAACCGGATCGGAGGGTCCGCTTTCCCGCCGCTGCGGCAGAAGCCCGGCCCGCCCCATCAGGCTGCCGTCGCCGAGGCCGGGGCAGGCCCGGCCGCGCCGCTTGAAGGCGTGATGGGCCGCATGCGCCTCGGCGATCAGCCGGTCGGCCGCCAGCCCCCATTCGGCCGGCGGCAGCGCGAGCAGGACCCGCGCCGCCGTATGCAGATCGCCGGGCAGAACCCTGCGCATCAGATCCCGAAATCCAGCAGGGCGAAGGGGCCGGGGCCGAAACCGGCCGAGATCTGCGCCACGGCGAGCCGCGCCGGGCCGGAAAGCCCGTCCTCGTCCCGCATCGCCGCATTGTAGCTCCAGCCCGGTTCGCTCACCACCGCCTCGCGCAGGATCGTCGCGCCCTGACGAACCTGCACCAGATAGGATTCGCGCTCCTCGCCCAGCGGCATTTCGGTGGACTGCCAGGAATCGCCATCGATCCGGCCGCGCCGCACCCAGTCGAAGCGCAGATCGTCCGAGGCTGCGCGCTGCCGTAGATGCGCCGGCGCATAGGGGCGCAGGCCCACCCCGGCGAAGGCGCGCTGCGAATGCTGCACCGTGGCGTGGTCGTAGCCGCGCGCGGCGACGCCGACCCGGTAATGCCGCTCCAGCCCGCGCAGGCCGAGGGGCAGGTCGAGCTGGGTCGGCGCCGCGTCGATCAGCACGACCTGGCTGCCCACCGGCCAGGCGGCGGGCATGATCCCGTCGGTTCCCGCCTGTCCGCGCAGCCGCAGGCTCAGCTCGTAGGTCGAGGGGGCGACGAGTTCGGCGCGCTGGAACTGGAACAGCTCCCAGTCGCCGGCGCCATCGCCGATCGCCATGACATTGGCGCCGTTCAGCACCGCCATCGCGCCGGCCGAGGCGAGCTGCCCGCTGGTCAGCCGCACCCGCAGCCCCGGACCGCGATCCCAGAGGCCGGGGCGGGCGCGCTCCAGCGTGGTCTCGGTGCGGCCGATGGTGGCGCGCAGCGTCACCGTGGCGTTGAGCTGATAGCCCGCATCCTCCGCCGCCGCCCAGACCGCGACCGGGCCGGGCCAGGGCCGCGCCCCCACCGCGACGAAGGGCGCGTGCGGCACCTCCTTGCCGGTGAGCAAGGGCAGGTCGAGGAAGACCGGATAGACCGGCAGCGGCGTCACGAAACCGCGCGACAGCACCGGCTCGTCGGCATGATCGCCGGGCCGGTAGAGGCCGGGTTCGGTGCGCACCGCCTCGGCGAGGAGGGTGTCGCCATGGTCGAGCCGGTCGATCCGCCAATTCGCTCCGTCGAGCCCCACCACGTCGCCCACCCGCAGATGCCCGGCCGAGCGCGGCAGCGCGAAGCGGGCGCTGTCGCGCGCCACCCGCGTCTCGGCCAGCCAGCGGTCGGCGATGGTCATCGCCTCGGCCGAGGTCAGCACCAGCGGCAGCTCGCTTTGCGAGACGGTGGGGCTCTGCTCCCCCGGCGCCACCGCCTCGACCTGACGCAGGGCGAAATCGCCGCCGGCCTCGGTGAAGCCCAAGAGCACCCGCCCCGCCGTCTCCAGATCCGGGCTGCGCAGCGCCTCGACGGGGCCGGACAGTTCCTCGCTCACCGCCAGCCGCGCCGGATCGAGCTCCGCGCTCCGCCGGCCATCGCGCATCCGGAACACGATCCGCCCGTCGCGGTCGAGCGCGTCGAAGCCATAGGCCAGCATCAGGGGCTGCAACGCCGCCCGCGCCGAGGCGATCTCGGGCAGGTGATAGCCGCGCACCACGCCGACCAGATCGGAGACATCGACATCCGGCAGCCCCGCCGCCGCGCAGATCTCGGCCACCACCGCCGCGAGGCGCAGCCCGGTCAGCCGTCCGGTCACCCAATGGCCGCGCGCGTAATTGTCGCCGTCGCTCCAGACCGAGATGCTGTTCGGGAAGGCGGGGTAAGGCCGCGCGTCCCAAGCCCAGACATGCGAGCGCGCGGTATCGACCATCCGCCCGTCGTAAAGCGCGGAACGCGGGTTGTTGCGGCTTTCGGCCCAGTATTCGTGGAAGGCCAGCAGATACTGCATCTGCATCAGGTCGTCGCGCCGCCCGGTGGAGGCGCGCGGCAGGACCGATTCCGAGGATTTCGGATCGAGGAACTTGTTGGGCTGGTTCGCCCCCTTGTCGATGGCGGCGCAGCCGTATTCGGTGAACCAGACCGGCTTCGACTGCGGCACCCATGCCGTCGGCGCCGCGGCGCGCGTGCCGCCGATCCGGTCGTGATGCGGGTTCGACCACCAGGATTTCACATCCTTGTAGCGGAAGACCCAAGGCTCGCCATGCGCGCCATCCTCGATGGGGCGGCGCCATTGCAGCCGCTCGGCCTCCTCGCTGTCGTAATACCAGTCATAGCCCTCGCCCCCCGCCACATTGTCGCGCAGGTAGTCGAGATCGTAGATCCGCCGCCGATCCGCATCGGCATGGGCATCGCCATCGCGCCAGTCGGCCAGCGGCATGTAATTGTCGATCCCGATGAAATCGACATTCGGATCGGCCCAGAGCGGGTCGAGGTGGAAATACACATTGCCGTCAACATGATAGCCGAAATATTCCGACCAGTCGGCGGCATAGCTGATCTTGGTCGCAGGCCCCAGGATGGCGCGCACCTCCGCCGCGAGTTGCCGCAGCGCCGTCACCGCCGGGAAGCTGTGCCCCGGCCCGCGGATCTGGGTCAGCCCGCGCATTTCCGAGCCGATGCAGAAGGCATCCACCCCGCCCGCCGCCGCGCAGAGATGGGCGTAATGCAGGATGAAGCGGCGATAGCGCCATTCCGCCGGGCCGGAATAGGCCACCGTCCCGCCGGTGACGGTGAAATGCCCCGGCTCGGCGGTGCCGAGAAAGGCCGCGACATCGGCCGCCGCCGCCGCCGTGCCGTCGGTGCTGCCCTCCCGCCCCGGCGCGCGGTCGAGCGTGATGCGGCCGCGCCAGGGCAGCGGCAACTGGTCCGGCGCGTCGCTCCACGGGTCGGGCAACCCGTTGCCCGCAAGCTGCTCCATCAGGATGAAGGGGTAGAACATCACGCTCTGGCCGCGCGCGCGCAGCGCCTTGATCGATTCGATGACCGCCGCGTCGGCCGGCGTGCCGCCATAGACGGAATTGCCGTCGATCCGCGCCACCTCCTGCGCCTCGGCCCGGCCGATGCCGCCGGCGCGCCAGGTCATGCCCTGGCCCTCCTGCAGATTCTGCTCGACCTTCGGGCGGATCTCGCATTGCCCGCAGCGCAGGTCGCTGCCGAACCACGACACCACCAGCGAGACCGAGCCGCAATTCGGCGCCTCGGCCCCGAGCTGGTCCATCGCGGTCAGGAAATCGCTGCGCCCGGAGGGCGAGTTGACATTGGCCGAGCGCACCGCCGCATCGCCCTCGGCGTAATGCACCGGGGTTGTCGCCAGCGAATATTCCCCGGTGCCGGGGATCAGCGCCACCGCCCGCACCGCGTCCTGCAGGCTGGTCAGCCCCTCGGTCTCGGCCGGGCGGATCACCTCGAAGGAAAGCTGCGGCACCCGGTTGCCGAAGCGGCCGAGCTCCAGATCCTCGATCACCACATAGGCGATGCCGCGATAGGCGGGCGTGTTGTCATAACCCTCCACCGCCGCGATCTTTGGATCGGGCAACTGCCCCTCGCCGCCGCGATAGACCCGCAGCGTCAGCTCCTCGGGCGCGATCTCCACCCCGTCGGCCCAGATCCGCCCGATGCTGGCGATCCGCCCGGCGCAGAGCGCAACCGCGAGGCTCACGCTGTAGCTGTAGGAGGTCGTCGTGCCGCGCCCGGCCCCCTTGCCGCGCCCGGTGGTGGTCGCGGTCTCCATGAAGCGGGTGGCCCAGATCACCTGCCCCGCCACCCGGACCCGGCCGAAGACCCGCGCCACCGCCGCCCCTTCCGAGGCGCCCATCAGCCGGAACCGCTCCACCCGGCCGGTCTCCACCGGCTCGGCGCCGGCGCCCAGCAGCTTCTGGTCCAGCACCCGGCCCAGCGTGGCCCCCACCGCGCGGCCGACCACCATGCCCGAAAGCCCCAGCACCGTGCCGCCGAAACCCGAACCGATCGCAGCCCCCGCCGCCGAAAGCAGTAGCGTCGCCATTCAGAGCGCCTCCCCCGGAAATGCAAACCGCGCCGCGATCCGGCGCTCCCACGGCCCCGACAGGGGGCTTTCGACCACGCCATGCCCGCTATAGGCATGGATGAAACGCGCCTCCGGCCCGACCGAGGCCGCGATGCCCAGATGCTTGGCCACCGCCGCGTCGCGCATCCGGAACAGCAGCACATCGCCCGGCGCGGCCTCGGTCCGCGGCTTTTGCCGCAGATGGCGCAGCCCGGCCTCGAGCAGCACCTCCTCGCCCGAAGGCTCGGCCCAGTCCTGCGTATAGGCCGGGATCTCCGCCGGCTCCGGCCCCAGCAGCGCGCGCCAGACCCCGCGCACGAGGCCGAGGCAATCGGTCCCCGCGCCCCGGCAGGAGGCCTGATGCAGATAGGGCGTGCCGATCCAGGCCCGCGCCTCGGCGACGATGCGTTGCTCCCATGTCATCGCCGCAGGCTCCCGCCATCATTGTCGAGCGCCGAGGACGGGAAGGAGGACAGCCAGTCCTCGCCCGGAATATGAGGAAAGCCCCGGAAGTTCAGGAAATTGTCGAACTTCGCCCGGCAGGTCTCCGCCCGCTTGTCGCAGCCCGCGATCAGCCGCACCGGCGTGCCGGGCTCCAGATCGGCCCCCAGCGCCTGCCAGAGCTCGATCTCGCGCCCGCCTTCCGGCCGCGCGCGATCCGCCTTGATCATGCCGGAAAGCCCCTTGGCCGCGCCCGCGCGCACCAGAAGCCGCCCGCGCTCGAACCAGCGCGGCGCGTGGTCCAGCGCCGGGACATGCAGCACCTGGCGATCGCGCACCGCCTCCACCGCGATCTCGGCCATATAGGCCGGGGCGGTCAGGTCCACCTTGCATTCCCGGTCGCCCAGTAGCGCGCCGCAACCGCGCTGATAGACCCGCCCCTGCGGCTGGTTCAGCCGGTCGGCCAGCCCGCGCAGCTCCGCCTCGAAAGCGGTGCCGTTGCGGGAGATCTCGCCGATGGTGCCGCGGAATTGCAGCGCGCGCTGGCCGACATCCGCCCAGTTCACCAGCCAGGCCGAAACCTCGGCCCCGTCATAGCGCCCGGCGAGAATATCGGCCTCGGTCACCGCCGCATCGCTCAGCGCCCCCACCGCCTGCGTATTGTCCACCGCAAGGCCGGAGCCCTGCTGCAA
>JBDHSR010000215.1:0-6166 GCA_039808305.1 Gemmobacter sp.
CTGCATCGCGGCGAGACGCTGGCGGTGGTCGGGGAATCCGGCTCCGGCAAATCGACACTCGCCAAGGTGGCGACCGGCCTGCTGCCGCCGCTTTCGGGGGAAACCCTGCTGGAGGGGCGGCGGCTGGCGCCCGGCTATCGCCGCCGCGGCAGCGAGGATCTGCGCCGCATCCAGCTTGTCCACCAGCTTCCTGACATGTCGCTGAACCCGCGCCAGCGGCTCGGCAAGATCATCGGCCGGCCGGCGGCGCTGCGCGGCGGTCTTTCGGGGCGGGCGCTCAGGGCCCGCGTGGCGGAGCTGCTCGAACTCGTGGGCCTGCCCGCGCATTTCGCCGACCGCTTCGCGCCGCAGCTTTCCGGCGGGCAGAAGCAGCGGGTCGCCATCGCCCGCGCGCTGGCCGCCGAGCCGGAGATCGTCATCTGCGACGAGCCGACCTCGGCGCTGGACCAGTTGATCGCCGACGACATCCTGAAGCTGCTGATCCGCTTGCAGGACGAGCTGGGCCTGTCCTACCTCTTCATCACCCATGATCTCGGCATCGTGCAGCGCATCGCCCACCGGACGCTGGTGCTGCTGAAGGGCGAGACGGTCGCCCTCGGCCCGACGGCCGAGGTGTTCGCCGAGCCGATGCACCCCTATACGCGCAAGCTGCTGGTCTCGGTGCCGCAGATGCGCAAGGGCTGGCTGGAAGAGGTGACGGGGCAGGCGCATAGGGCGGGCTTGGGGGCTTGAAGGTACATATGTGAACGCATTCCGGGCGTTTTGTGGCCGTCCCGCATGCCGCGTTGCGCGGCGGGGGCCATGACGCCTATTGTCGGAGGGATGTGAAACCGGAAAACGGGGCATGCCAGTGCAGGACCAGACCACCATATCGCAGGATACCGCCGCGGCGGATGAACGCTCGGAACGGCTGACCCGGCAGGATTGGCTGGATCTGGCCTTGAAGACGCTGGTCGAGGACGGCATCGACCGGGTGAAGGTGCAGATCATGGCCCGGCAACTGGATGTCGCGCGCTCCAGCTTCTACTGGCATTTCGAAAGCCGCGAGGATCTGCACCGGGCGATGCTGGACGACTGGCTGCGCAAGAATACCAGCCCGATCATCGAACGCGCCATGCGCCCGGCCCCCGACATCACGCGCGCGGTGATCAACGTCTTCGAATGCTGGATCGACGAGACGCTGTTCAATCCGCCGCTCGACATCGCCGTCCGGCTCTGGGCGCGCCGCTCGGCCGAGGTGCGGGCGGTGGTGATCCAGGCCGACGAGATGCGCGTCGACGCGCTGCGCCGCATGTTCCTGCGCTTCGGCTATCCCGAGAAGGAAGCGCTCATCCGGGCGCGGGTCATCTATTACACCCAGATCGGCCAGTACACGCTGGAGGATTTCGAAGCGCCCGAGGTGCGCTTCTCGCATGGGCCGGCCTATCTGCATATCTTCACCGGCATCGTGCCGGATCCGGGGCAATGCCGCGAGCTTGCCGACAGCGTGGACGAGAAATACTTCCGCAATCCCCGCCGCAGCCGCGCCTGAGCCGGGCTGTTCACCTCCCCTTCCCGCGCCTTCGTTCCGCTCCCCGCCAAGAGGCCGGCGGGTGAGAGCGATTTTTCCGTTCACCTGTGTATGCGTTTATCTGGACATTAGTGTACCCTTCTGCCACGCTGCGGAAAACAGGAGGTCTTCATGAAGAATCAATACCGCGTCGCCATCATCGGCGGCGGCGTTGTCGGCGCCTCTGTCGCTTACCACCTGGCCAAATTCGGCTGGACCGACGTGGCCATCATCGAGCGCGACGTGCTGACCGCCGGGTCGAGCTGGCACGCGGCGGGCGGCTTCCACGCCCTGAACGCCGATCCCAACATCGCCGCCCTGCAATCCTACACCATCGACCTGCTGTCCGAGGTGGGCGCGGAATCCGGCATCAATATCGGGATGCACATGACCGGCGGCATCTCGGTCGCCTCGGCCCCGGCGCGCTGGGAATGGCTGCAATCGGCCTATCGCACCTTCCAGTCGCTCGGCATCAACGACGTGGAGCTGATCGGGCCGGAAGAGATCAAGCGCCGCTGCCCCATCGTCTCGACCGAGGGCATCATCGGCGGCATGTGGAGCGACCGCGAGGGCCATATCGACCCCTCGGCGGTGGTCCATGCCTATGCCCGCGCGGCGAAGAACCGGGGCGCGGCCATCCTCGAACACACCAAGGTCGAGGATCTGCGGCCCCGCCCCGATGGGTCGTGGGACGTGATCACCGACAAGGGCACCATCATCGCCGAGCATGTGGTGAACGCGGGCGGCCTCTGGGCCAAGCAGGTGGGGCGCATGGCCGGGATCGACCTGCCGGTCTCGCCGATGGAGCACCATTACCTCGTCACCGAAGCCATCCCCGAACTGGTCGAGATGAAGGGCGAGATCCCGCTGATCGTCGATCTGGAGGGCTTCACCTATACCCGCCAGGAACAGAAGGGCCTGCTGCTCGGCATCTACGAGCGCGACTTCAAGCATTGGCACATGGACGGCGCGCCCTGGGATTTCGGCATCGAGCTGATCCAGGAGGACCTCGGCCGGATCGAGAACGAGCTGTCGCTGGGCTTCCAGCGCTTCCCCTGCCTGAACACCGCCGGCATCAAGCGCTGGGTCAACGGCGCCTTCACCTTCTCGCCCGATGGCAATCCGCTGGTCGGGCCGGTGCGGGGGGTGCGCAACTACTGGGTGGCCTGCGGCGTGATGGCGGGCTTCCTGCAAGGCGGCGGCGTCGGCAAGTCGCTGGCGGAATGGATGATCGCGGGCGAGCCGCAGGCCGACATCTTCGGCATGGACATCGCGCGCTACGGCGACTTCGCCTCGAACCGCGAATATATCCGCCAGACCACCGGCCAGTTCTATTCGCGCCGCTTCGTGATGAGCTATCCGAACGAACAGCTTCCCGCCGGCCGCGTGCTGAAGGCGCCGGGCGCCTGGGAGGGGATGACGGCGGCGGGCTGCCGCTGGGGCGCGGGCTGGGGGCTGGAACAGCCGCTCTATTTCGCGCCCGAGGGGTTCGTGGAGGAGCCGTCGCTGAAACGCTCCAACGCCTTCGATCTGATCGGGGCGGAATGCCGCGCGGCGCGGGACAGCGCCGGGCTTTTGGACATCACCGCCTTCTCGCGCTACGAGGTGAGCGGGCCGGAGGCCGCCGCCTGGCTCGACCAAACCTTCGCCTGCAAGCTGCCGAAACCGGGCCGCGCCGGTCTTGCGCCGATGCTGGGCGAGAACGGCAAGCTGAAGGGGGACCTGACGATCCTGAACTGGGGCGACGGCACGTTCTGGATCATGGGCTCCTACTACCTGCGGCAATGGCACATGCGCTGGTTCGAGGGCCACGCGGCCGAGGGCGTGACGGTGCGCGACATCTCCGACGCCATCGGCGGCTTCGCGGTGGTCGGCCCCAAGGCGCGCCAGATCCTGCAAAAGCTGACCCATCAGGACCTGTCGAACGCGGCGCTGCCCTTCATGGGCTGCCGCACCCTCGACCTCGGGCTGATCCGGGCGAAGGTGGCGCGCATGTCGGTGACGGGCGAGCTCGGCTACGAGATCAATTGCGGCGCGCTGGAACATGCCGCCCTGCGCAGGTTGCTGCTGGAGGCGGGGGCGGAGCAGGGCCTGCGCGAGATCGGCTTCAACGCGGTGCTGTCGCTGCGGCTGGAGAAGAGCTTCGGCATCTGGTCGCGCGAATTCACCCAAGGCTATACGCCGGGCGAGACCGGGATGGACCGCTTCATCGCCTGGGACAAGGGCGATTTCATCGGCCGCGCGGCGGCGCTGGCGGAGCGGGATGCGCCTTCGGCCAAGGTCCTGGTGACGCTGGAGGTTGCGGCGACCGACGCCGACGCCACCGGCTTTGAGCCGGTCTGGCACGAGGGCGCGCTGGTGGGCTTCGTGACCTCGGGCGGCTACGGGCATACCCTGGGCAAGAGCCTCGCCATGGCGATGATCGACCGCAAGGTGGCCGCGCCGGGCACCCGGCTTTCCACCCATATCGTCGGGCAGGAAGTGGCGGCGACCGTCATTCCGCCCTCGCCCCATGATCCGAAAGGCACGGCGTTCCGCGCCTGACCGCCCGCCCCGGCCCCGCCCGCCAAGGGCGGGGCCCTGGTTCCCTTCCGCCGGATGCCCGTGACATGACCAAGCATTACTCCGCGCTTTCGCTGGTGAAAGAGGGGCTGAACGGCCAGAAGGGCTGGGCCCCGGCCTGGACCTCGCCCGAGCCGAAGCCGCGCTATGACCTCGTGATCATCGGCGGCGGCGGGCATGGCCTCGCCACCGCCTATTATCTGGCGAAGACCCATGGCATCACCAATGTCGCGGTGATCGAGAAGGGTTGGCTCGGCGGCGGCAATACCGGGCGGAACACCACGGTCGTCCGCTCGAACTACTTCTTCCCGGAAAGCGTGCGGCTCTACGATATGGCGCTGAAGCTCTACGAGGGGCTGTCGCGGGAACTGAATTACAACATCATGCTGTCGCAGCGCGGCATGATCTCCCTCGCCCATACGCCCGCCGAGATGGAGATGGCGGCCCGCGTGGTGAACGCCATGCAGATCAACGGCACCGATGCCGAGCTTTACGGGCCGGAGGATGTGCGGCGCGTGCTGCCGATCTACAATTTCGGCCCGAAGGCGCGTTACCCCGCCTTGGGCGGCGTCTGGCAGGGCCGCTCCGGCACGGCGCGGCACGATGCGGTGGCCTGGGGTTATGCCCGCGCCGCCTCCGCCCTCGGCGTCGACATCATCCAGCAATGCGAGGTGCGGGAGTTCATCGTGGAAGGCGGGCGCTGCCGGGGGGTGCGAACCTCGCGCGGCGAGATCCGGGCGGAGCGGGTCGGGATGACTGTGGCCGGCCATTCCGGGCAGATGGCGGCGCTGGCGGGGTTCCGGCTGCCGATCACCTCCTACGCGCTGCAAGCCTGCGTGTCGGAGCCGGTGAAGCCGATCCTCGACACCGTGGTGCTGGCCCCCGGCGCGGGCACCTATGCCAGCCAGTCCGACAAGGGCGAGATGGTGGTGGGCGGCGGCCTCGACCGCATCCCTTCCTACGGGCAGCGCGGCAACCTGCCGGTGCTGGAAACCGTGATCTCGGGCCTGCTGGAGATGTTCCCCTCGTTCCGGCAGTTGAAGCTGATGCGGCAATGGGCGGGGATCGTCGATGTGGTGCCCGACAGCTCTCCCATCATCGGGGAAAGCCCGCTGCCGGGGCTTTACCTCAATTGCGGCTGGGGCACCGGCGGGTTCAAGGCCATCCCGGCGGGCGGCACGCTGCTGGCGCATCTGCTGGCCACCGGCCGGCACCACGACATTTCGCGGCCCTTCGATCTGGACCGTTTCGCGCGCGGCCGTCTGATCGACGAGGCCGCGGGTTCCGGCATCGCGCATTGAGGTAGACCATGCAGATCTTCTCCTGCCCCTTCTGCGGCCCCCGGCCGGAATACGAGTTCCACTTCGGCGGCGATCTGGGCAATGCCCGCCCCGAGGGGTTCGACGCGGTGCCGGATCAGGCATGGGCCGATTACCTTTACTTCCGCAACAACCCGAAGGGCCCGGCGCGCGAGGTCTGGATGCACCTGACCTGCGGCGAGATGTTCGGCATGCGGCGCGATACCGTCACCATGGCGGCCGAGCCGGGCGAGATGCTGGCGGAGGATCGGCCATGACCGCCCGCCGCCTGCCCAACGGGGGAGAGATCGACCGCGCGCGCCCCCTGCGCTTCACCTTCGACGGCAAGCTGGTCGAGGGCTTCGCGGGCGACACGCTCGCCTCGGCGCTGCTGGCCTCCGGGCGGCAGGTGCTGGGGCGCAGCTTCAAGTATCGCCGCCCGCGCGGGCTGTTCGGCGCGGGCGTGGAAGAGCCGAACATCTATGCCGATGTGACCGAGGGCGCCGCCTTCCACCCGAACCAGCGCGTCACCACGGAACCGGCGCGCGACGGGCTGGCCCTGCGTTCCACCAATACCGCGCCCTCGGCGGAGGGCGACAGGACGGGGTTCATCGACCTCTTCTCGCGCTTCATCCCCTCGGCCTTCTACTACAAGACCTTCATGTGGCCGGATTGGCACCTGTTCGAGCCGCGCATCCGCGCGATGGCCGGGCTGGGCCGGGTGGATGCCGGCAAGACCGGGCCTGTCGGCGATCAG
>JBDHSR010000216.1:0-6144 GCA_039808305.1 Gemmobacter sp.
CGGCGGGCTCAGGCTCCGCCGGCTGTTCGGCCGGGCGCGGCGCGGCGCGGCCCTCCAGCGCGCGGGCGATGCGTTCCAGCCGCTCGCCATTCTCGATCTGGAGCGCGACGAGGCCGAACAGCGCCAGCACCAGCGCGGCCCCGGCCACCGCCAGCACGACGGCTGTCAGCAGATTGCCGGTCATCAGGCCGTAAAGCCCCGCGCCCCCGATCACGACGAGGCCGAAGCCCGAGACGATGGCGGGAAACAGCGCGCGGAAGCTGCGGGCGAGGGTGGAGGTCATGGCCGGGTCCATCATTGTCTGCTCGCGCCGCCGTAAAGCAGCGGCGCGGGCATAAGTCAATGAAACTGGCCGTGAGGCATCAGAGCCCCTTGGAGCGGTAGGTCTTCGCCACCCGGTCGATCGCCACGATATAGGCGGCGACGCGCAGATCCTCCACGTCGTTGCGGCCATGCCAGATCTCGCGCATCGCCTGATAGGCGGTGCGCATCGTGTCGTCGAGGCCCGAGCGCACCAGCGCCAGCTCGTCCGAGCCGGTGAGGAAGCGTTCCTTGAAATCGTCGGCCAGCGTCCAGCCCAGTTCCTTGTCGGAGGACAGCCGCTCCAGCTCCTCGACCAGCAGGCGCGAGCGCGCCTCCTCGGCCCGGCGCTGCATCCGGCCGAAGCGGATATGGCTGAGATTCTTCACCCATTCGAAATAGGAAACCGTCACCCCGCCGGCATTGGCATACATGTCGGGGATGATGAGCACCCCGCGCTGGCGCAGGATCTCGTCGGCGCCGAAGGTGATCGGGCCGTTCGCCGCCTCGATGATGAGCGGGGCCTTGATGCGCTCGGCATTGCCCTTGTGGATCACCCCTTCCATCGCGGCCGGGATCAGGATGTCGCATTCGAGCTCCAGCGCCGCCGCGCCGTCCTCGACATACTCGGCGCCGGGGAAGCCCTTCACCCCGCCATGCTTGCCGATCCACTGCTTCACCTCCTCGACCGGCAGGCCCGCCTCGGAGACCAGCGCGCCGTCGCGTTCGGCGATGGCGACGATCTTCGCCCCGTCCTCCTCCGACAGGAACTTCGCGGCGTGATAGCCCACATTGCCGAGGCCCTGGACCACCACGCGCTTGCCGTCGAGATCGCCCGAAAGCTTCGCCGCCGCCTTGTCCTCCTTGTGGCGGAAGAACTCGCGCAGGGCGTATTGCACGCCGCGCCCCGTCGCCTCCACCCGGCCCTGGATGCCGCCGGCATGCGGCGGCTTGCCGGTGACGCAGGCCTTGGCGTTGATGTCGGTGGTGTTCATCCTTGCATATTGGTCGGCGATCCAGGCCATCTCGCGCTCGCCGGTGCCCATGTCGGGGGCGGGCACGTTCTGCGCCGGGTTGATCAGGTCGCGCTTGATGAGCTCATAGGCGAAGCGGCGGGTGATCTGTTCCAGCTCGTGCTCGTCCCACTGGCGCGGGTCGATGCAGAGCCCGCCCTTGGAGCCGCCGAACGGCGTTTCCACCAGCGCGCATTTGTAGGTCATCAGCGCCGCCAGCGCCTCCACCTCGTCCTGGTTGACCGAGGTGGCGTAGCGGATGCCGCCCTTCACCGGCTCCATATGTTCGGAATGGACCGAGCGGTAGCCGGTGAAGGTCTCGATCTTGCCGCGCAGCCGCACGCCGAAGCGCACGGTATAGGTGGAGTTGCAGACCCGGATCTTCTGTTCGAGCCCCGGGCTGAGATCCATCAACCGTACCGCGCGGTTGAACATGAGATCGACGGATTCCCGGAAACTCGGCTCGTTCTGCACCTGCATCTGCATTCCTCCACACTGCGGCGCGGCCCCGTTGACCGCGTTCCGGGCAGCCTAAGCCCGGATGATGAAGAATTCACCATGCTTTTGGTCAATCCTGCTGCCAGTTCCATCGAAGTGGCGGCGATTCGTTATCGAAGCGTCAAGCATGTCCGGCCCGGGGCGGCCCTCCGCCCGGTGTCGCCGCGCCGTCCACAATCGCGGGCGACAGCGCGGGGCTGTTTCCGACCCCACCGGATTTTCCTTTTGAATGCAGATGGTTCGCCACATTTCCGCCCCATCTGCGGAGCTAGATGACGAATGATCCAGCATTCCCTGCCCCGCCGGTTGCACCGTGGGGCCGGTTCCGGCTGGCGGTGTGTGATGGTCCAGGGGAAAGGACTGAGGGATGAACGAGCGCGGCAAGGTTAATGCCGGAACCGGACAGAGCTTCCGCGGGTTCCTGCGGCGGGAGGACGGGGCGTTGCTCCCCTTCGCCATGTTCCTGCTTGTCATGATGATCATGATCGGCGGTCTCGCCATCGACGTGATGCGGCACGAGGAGCGGCGGGTGCTGCTGCAACAGACGCTCGACCGCAGCGTGCTGGCGGCGGCCGGGCTGAAGCAGACGCTCGATCCGCAGAGCGTCGTGAACGACTATTTCGAAAAGATGGGTCTTTCGGAATATCTCCAGGGCGTCACCGTGGACCAGGGGCTGAACTTCCGCTCGGTCGAGGCCGACGCGAAGGGCGACACCAACCCCTTCTTCATGCGCATGATGGGGATCGACAAGTTCAACGTGGCCGCCGCCAGCGGCGCCGAGCAGCGCATCAACAACATCGAGATCTCGCTGGTGCTGGACGTGTCCGGCTCGATGGCGGGCAGCAAGCTCACCAACCTGAAGAGCGCGGCGAACCAGTTCATCGACACCGTGCTGGACCAGGATGTGGAGAACCGCGTCTCGATCGCGATCGTGCCCTATAACGGCCAGGTCAACCTGCCGCAATACATGCAGGATCTCTACACCAAGCTCGACGATCACGGCGTCGCCAACGTCAACTGCTTCGACCTGCCGGCCTCGGCCTATACCGGCCTCGGCCTGTCGCGGACGGCGGGCATGCCGGTCACCGCCCATGCCGACACCTATTCCACCACGACATCGAGCTATGTCGCACCGACCGACAGCAACAATGCCGTCCCGGTGGCCACGAACCGCTGGTGCCCGGAATCGTCGGCCAACGTGATCCTCGCGCCGACCAACAACCGCGCGACGCTGAAGGGCCACATCAACAACCTGACCGCCGTGGGCGCGACCTCGATCAATGCCGGGATGAAATGGGGCACCATGCTGCTCGACCCCTCGTCGCGGAGCGTCATCAGCGCCATGGTGGCGCAAGGCAAGACGCCCACGAACTTCGCCGGCCGCCCCTTCGACTATTTCGACCGCGAGACGATGAAGATCGTCGTGCTGATGACCGATGGCGAGCATTTCGCCGAGGAACGGGTGAACAGCGGCTACCGCGCCGGAAACTCGCCGATCTATCTCTACAACGGCGTCTATTCGGTCTATCACGCCTCGAAATCCGGCAGCAGCAAATACTACTACCCGAGCACCAACAAATGGAACAGCGGCCCTTCGGGCGGCAGCTCGGCCAAGCAGCAGACCTGGCCGCAGGTCTGGGCAGCGCTGCGCATGTCCTATGTCGCGCGGCAATTCTACGCCCGGCCCGGCATCACCGGCTACGACGCCCAGATGGACATCTTCCGCACCAAGACCGAGATCCCGGCGATGGACAACCAGTTGCAGACCGTCTGCAACATGGCGCGCGAGAAGAACATCATCGTCTTCGGCATCGCTTTCGAGGCGCCCCCCAATGGCCAGGCCGAGATCAAGGAATGCGCCACCTCGGATTCGCATTACTTCTCGGCCTCCGGGCTCCAGATCGCCACGGTGTTCCAGGTCATCGCCAACCAGATCAGCTTCCTGAGGCTCACGCAATGAAACGGCTGGCGGCAGGTCTTGCCGCCGCCTTCCGCCTGTTCCGGCGCGAGGACGGCACGGCAACCATCGAATTCGTCCTGATCCTTCCCGTGTTCCTGACGATCTTCATGGCCTCGTTCGAGACCGGACTGATGATGGTGCGCCAGACCCTGCTGGAGCGGGCGCTCAACATCACGGTGCGCGAGCTGATGCTGGGGCATTTCACCAGCCCGACGCATGACGACATCCGCGACGATATATGCGCCAACGCGGTGATGCTGCCGGATTGCGCCGCTTCGCTGAAGGTCAGCCTGGAAAGGGTCAGCATGACGACCTGGAACCTGCCGACCGACGAGGTGGTCTGCCGCGACCGCGCCTCGACGGTGAACCCGCCGACCCGGCTCGACGTCACGGCCCCGCGCGAGCTGATGCTGATCCGCATCTGCGCCCGCGCCGACGCGATCTTCCCGACGACCGGCGTGGCGGCCGGGCTGGAGAAGGATGGGCAGGGCGGCTATCGGCTGATCGCCATGTCGGCCTTCGTGAACGAACCCTGGTGACGGAGTAGACGAGTGATGACGCCCCGCCTTGCCGGACTGACCGCCTCCGCCCTCGCCCCGCTCCGCCGGTTCCGGCGGCGCGAGGACGGCGCGGTGCTGGTCGAGGGGATGCTGCTGCTGCCGCTGCTGCTCTGGGCGGCCTTCGGCCTTTACGTCTATTGGGACGCCTATCGCACCATCAACACCGTGCAGAAGGCGGCCAATACGGTGGCCGAGGCGTTCTCGCGGCAGGAAAGCAGCGTCAACGCCGCCTTCGCGCGCGGCATCACCAATACGATGGGCCTGCTGATGAAAGAGCAGCAGACGCCGCGGGCGCGCTATACCTCGGTCGAATATGTCGGCTCGAAGAAGCGGTTCGAGGTGAACTGGTCCTGTTCGCTGAACCCGTCCGCCATGCCGCCCTGGACCACCACGTCGTTCCAGACCGTCGCCGGCCGCCTGCCGAACACCGCCGATGGCGTCACCCAGTTGCTGATCGAGACCGAGGTGCCCTACGAGCCGCCGCTGAATATCGGCCTCAACGCCATGACCATCCGGCAGTTCATCTACATCAAGCCGCGCTTCGTCAACAAGGTCGGCTTCGCCGACATCGCCAACTGCAAGTGAGGCTGTGCCGGGGCGCACACCGCCCCTGCGCGCGCCGCCATTGCCGGAACGGCCGGGGCGGCCTACCTCCGGGGAACGGGCGCGGATCCCCCGCGCCCCGCCCCGAGGAACCGCCATGTCGATCCGCCCCGTCCTGTCCGAGACCCTCGCCCGCCCGACGATGGAGGGCGCCGGCGTCCATCTGCACCGCGCCTTCGGCTTCGCCGAGCCCGAGGCGTTCGACCCGTTCCTGATGCTGGACGATTTCCGCAACGAGGATCCGCGCGACTACCGGCGCGGCTTCCCCTGGCATCCGCATCGCGGGATCGAGACCATCACCTATGTCCTGTCCGGCTCGGTCGAGCATGGCGATTCCCTCGGCAATCGCGGCGTGCTGAGCGGGGGCGACGTGCAGTGGATGACCGCCGGCTCCGGCATCCTGCATCAGGAGATGCCGCGCGGCAACGCCGCCGGGCAGATGCACGGCTTCCAGCTCTGGGCCAACCTGCCCTCGCATCTGAAGATGACCGCGCCGCGCTACCAGGACGTGAAGGCGGCCGAGATCCCGGTGATCGAGGAGGATGACGGCACGGTGGTCAAGGTGATCGTGGGCGAGTTCCACGGCCGCAAGGGCCCGGTCGACGGCATCGCCGCCGAGCCGCAATATCTCGACATCTCCGTGCCCGCCGGGCGGCGCAAGAGCTTCCGCATCGACACCTACCGCCGCGCCTTCGCCTATGTCTTCGAGGGCGCGGGCCGGTTCCGCGACGCCTCGCGCCCGCAGGGCGTGCTGCTGGAAAAGGAGGTGCGGGGCGAGGAGGTGAACATCCGCGACCTCTCGGGCAACCGCACGCTCATCCGCTTCGGCACCGGCGACGAGGTGACGGTGACGGCCGGGCCGCGGGGCATCCGCTTCCTGCTGGTCTCCGGCGCGCCGATCCAGGAGCCGGTGGCCTGGCACGGCCCGATCGTGATGAACACGCAGGAGGAGATCCGGCAGGCCATGGCCGACCTGCGCAACGGCAGCTTCATCCGACCCGCGCATTGAGCGGAGCGGCGGATGTCGGCATGGATCGGGGCCATGCGCCTGCCGGTCGCCCGCCCAGCCCCCGCCGCCACGCGCGCACTTCCCCGCTCAGGGCAGCCGCGAAACAACCCGGGCAAGCGCCCTCTGCGGGCAGGATCGGGAAAATGCGATCAAGCTCTGCTCCCGACGCCAACCTGCCCCGTGTGAGCCCGCGCCTTGCCC
>JBDHSR010000217.1:0-6089 GCA_039808305.1 Gemmobacter sp.
CAAAGGAGAACGTGGCGAGGAACGGCCAGCCTCTCGCGGTATCGCGAGGCCGGTTCTCCCGGCGAGTCCGCGTCCTGCCCATCCGGGTCACCTCGGCCCGGCCCCTGCGGCAAAACGGCGGCAGGCGGAAAAGCGGCTGCCCGGTGCGGCGATCCCGCCGGAAAGCCGCGCCTTTTCCCGGTTCGGCCCGCCCCCGGCACGGCACAAAGGCCCGAGCAGGCTTGACGCCGCCCGCCCGCCTTGACATGGGAGGGCGGTTGCACACATTTGCCGGGGCCACCAAGGCCGGGCGCGTCAAGAGGTTTCCATGGCTGTCGTCGTCGTCGAATCTCCGGCCAAGGCCAAGACGATCAACAAATATCTCGGCTCCGACTATACGGTGCTCGCCTCCTACGGCCATGTCCGCGACCTGCCGGCCAAGGACGGCTCGGTCGATCCCGAGCATGATTTCGACATGACCTGGGAAGTGGCGGCGGAAAGCAAGAAGCATGTCCGCGCCATCGCCGAGGCGCTGAAGAGCGATGACGAGCTGATCCTCGCCACCGACCCCGACCGCGAGGGCGAGGCGATCTCCTGGCACCTGAAGGAGGCGCTGGCCTCCAGCCTGAAGAAGGGCAAGAAGGTCTCGCGCGTCACCTTCAACGCCATCACCAAGGCGGCGGTGACCGAGGCGATGAAGAACCCGCGCGAGGTCGACGCGGCGCTGGTCGACGCCTATCTGGCGCGGCGGGCGCTGGACTATCTGGTGGGCTTCACGCTCTCGCCGGTGCTCTGGCGCAAGCTGCCGGGCGCGCGTTCGGCGGGCCGGGTGCAATCGGTCTGCCTGCGCCTCATCGTCGAGCGCGAGATGGAGATCGAGGCGTTCCGCGCCCGCGAATACTGGACGGTGGGCGCGCTGCTCGCCACGCCGCGCGGGCAGGAATACGCGGCGCGGCTCACCGTGCTCGGCGGCCGCAAGCTGGACAAATTCGACATTCCGACCGCCGAGGCGGCGGAACTCGCGGTGCAGGCTGTCACTTCCCGCACATTGACGGTCGCTTCGGTGGAGTCGAAGCCCGCCAGCCGCAACCCCTTCCCGCCCTTCATGACCTCGACCCTCCAGCAGGAGGCCAGCCGCAAGTTCGGCATGGGCGCGAAGGCCTGCATGTCGGCGGCGCAACGGCTCTACGAGGCCGGGCATATCACCTATATGCGGACCGACGGCATCGACATGGCCCCCGAGGCGGTGATGGCGGCGCGGGCGGAGATCAAGAGCCGCTTCGGCGCGCCCTATGTTCCCGACAGCCCGCGCATGTACAAGAACAAGGCCAAGAACGCCCAGGAGGCGCATGAATGCATCCGCCCGACCGAGATGTCGGCGGCGCCCGAGAAGCTGCGGCTGGTCGAGGCCGACCAGCGCAAGCTCTACGACCTGATCTGGAAACGCACCATCGCCAGCCAGATGGCGGCGGCGCGGCTGGAGCGCACCACGGTCGACGTGGCCTCGCCCGACGGCCAGGTCGGCCTGCGCGCCACCGGGCAGGTGGTGATGTTCGACGGCTTCCTCAAGGTCTATGACGAGGGCCGCGACGAGGAGGAGGGCGACGAGGGCCGCCTGCCGCAGATCATGCAGGGCGAGCCGGCCGAGAAGCGCGGCGTGACGCCCGAGCAGCATTTCACCCAGCCGCCGCCGCGCTATACCGAGGCCACGCTGGTCAAGCGGATGGAGGAGCTCGGCATCGGCCGCCCCTCCACCTATGCCTCGATCATCACCACGATCCAGGACCGCGAATATGTCCGCAAGGACAAGAACCGGCTGATCCCCGAGGACAAGGGCCGGCTGGTCACCGCCTTCCTCGCCAATTTCTTCCGCCGCTATGTGGAATACGACTTCACCGCCGATCTGGAGGGCCAGCTCGACGACGTGTCGGCGGGCGAGCGTGATTACAAGGAAGTGCTGGCCCGGTTCTGGCGCGATTTCTCGGCCGCCGTGGCGGAGACCGCCGATCTCAGGATCGGCGAGGTGCTGGAGAAGCTCGACGAATTCCTCAGCCCGCATCTCTATCCGCCGCGCGCCGATGGCGGCGACCCGCGCGCCTGCCCGGTCTGCGGCAACGGACGGCTGCACCTGAAGACGGCGCGCTCCGGCGGCGCCTTCATCGGCTGCGGCAATTACCCGGAATGCCGCTATACCCGCCCGATCTCGGGCGAGGACTCGGGCGCGGTGACGCCGGACGGCAAGCTTTTGGGGCAGGACGAGGACGGTCAGCCGATCACGCTGCGCGCCGGCCGCTTCGGCCCCTATGTGCAGAAGGGCGAGGCGACGGCCGAGGCGCCGAAACCGCCGCGCGCCAGCCTGCCGAAGGGCTGGTCGCCGGAAAGCATCGACCTCGCGCGCGCGCTGCAATTGCTGAACCTGCCGCGCCCGATCGGCGCGCATCCCGAGGACGGCGTGCCGGTCGAGGCCGGGATCGGCCGCTTCGGGCCTTACGTGAAACATGGCGGCACCTATGCCAATCTGCCGGAGGTGGAGGAGGTCTTCACCATCGGCATGAACCGCGCGGTCGAGGTGCTGGCGCAGAAGGCCAGCCGCGGCGCCGGCCGCGCCGCCCCGGCGCAGCCGCTGCGCGAATTGGGCCAGCACCCGGAGGGCGGCGCGGTGCAGGTCATGCCCGGCCGCTACGGGCCCTATGTGAAATGGGAAAAGGTCAACGCCACCCTGCCCAAGGGCGTCGAGCCCGAGGCGGTGACGCTGGACGAGGCGCTGGCGCTGATCGCCGAAAAGGCCGGGAAGTCGAAGAAACCGGCGCGGAAGGCGGCCGCCAAGCCGGCGGAGAAGCCGGCGAAGCCCAAGGCCGCGAAGGCCGGCAAGACCGCGAGGGCGAAGAAGGCGGTGGAGTGAGCGGGCGGAGGGCGCGGCAGGGGGCGCTCGCGCCCCCTCGCCCCTGCGGGGCTCACCCCCTGAGGATATTTTCGGACAGAAAATGATGCGGGCCGGGGGATTGGCGTCCGCCGCGCGGTTGTTCCTTTCGGGGGAGCCGGTCGCGGCGGGGGGCCTCTCTTCAGCGGTTCGGCCGGCCGAGCGCATGGACCAGCAATCCGGCGAGCAGGCCCCAGAACGCGGCGCCGATACCGAGCACGGCGGTGCCGGAGGCGGTGACGGCGAGGGTGACGGCGGCGGCGAAGCGGGTCTCGGCCGGGGTGAAGGCGCCGGTCGCGGCGCCGGCGAAGGGGGCGAGCAGGGCGAGCGCCACGATGGCGGCGATCAGCGGCGCGGGCAGCGCCGCGATGACGGCGAGGAGCAGCGGGCTCAGCAGGCCGAGCAGCAGCCAGAACCCGGCATAGGCGAGGCCCACTTGCCAGCGGCGGCCGCGGTCGGGATGCACGTCGTCGCCGAGGCAGATCGCCGCCGTGATCGCGGCCATCGAGACGGTATGGGCGCCGAAAAGGCCGGTCAGCGCCGAGAGCGCGCCGGTGACGGTGAGACCGGCGCGGACCGGCGGCTCGTAGCCGGCGGCGCGCAGCGTGGCGAAGCCGGGCAGGTTCTGCGAGGCCATGGTGACGAGATAGAGCGGCAGGGCGAGGCCGATCAGCGTGCCCGGATCGAAATCCGGCGCGATGAAGGTGAGGCGCGGCAGCGGCAGCGAGAGCGGCGGCAGCCGGGCGGCGCCGGCGAGGAAGGCGGTGGCGATGCCGGTGGCCAGCGCCGCCAGCACCGCCATGGCCGGGTTGCGCAGCCGCACCAGCAGGAAGGCGGCGATGGCGGGCAGGGTGACCAGCGGCGCGGTCTGCGCCGCCTGCGGCAGCTTCAGGCAGAAGGGCAGCAGCACCCCGGCCAGCATGCCGGCGGCGATGCCGTCGGGGATCAGCGTGATCGCCCGGCCCAGCGGGCGCAGCGCGCCCGTGAGCGCGATGAGCAGGCCGGCCGCGACGAAGGCGCCGACGCCCTCGGCCATCGAAATCCCCTCGGTCGCGGCGATCAGCGCCGCGCCGGGGGTGGACCAGGCGAGAACCACCGGAACTTTCGTGCGCCAGCTCAGCCAGGCCGAGCCCGCCGCCTTGCCGAGGCAGATCGCCAGCACCCAGCTCGCGGTCTGTTCCGGCGTCGCGCCGAGGGCGGCGGCGGCGGCCAGCACCAGCGCGATGGTGGAGCCGTAGCCGACCAGGGCGGCGACGAGGGCGGCGGAGATCAGGGAAAGGCGCATGCGGAACCTGCGGGCAATGGCCGCAGGACCATGCTCGGCGGAGCGGGGCGATGCAAGGGGCGGAAACGCGGGCGGAAAAAGGAAACGGCGGCACCCAGGGAGGAGGAGGGGTGCCGCCGCTCTTTCCAACAACCGCCCAGGGAGGAGGAGGGGCGGTTGCCATCTTGCGGACACCCCAGGGAGGAGGAGGGGGCGCCGCGGTTTTCCTGGCCCAGGGAGGAGGAGGGGCCGAGGAACCGGTCCGGGCCGCGCGGCCCGTATGGGAGGTGGCAGCCCCGGGGAGGAGGAGGGGCCGCCGTCGGAATCCAAGACCCGGGGAGGAGGATGGGCCGAGGTTCCGTCTTCGGGCCGCAAGGGCCCGGAAAGGGTCGCGGCAATCCCAGGGAGGAGACGGGATCGCCGCTGCGGCGCAGGATCCGGGGAGGAGGTCGGATCACAGCGCCCCGGAAGCCTTGGCCTCCGGAAGAGGGGGCGGCGACGCCAGGGAGGAGGAGAGGCGCCGCCGCGTTTTGCCATGGACCCCGGGAGGAGGTGGGGCCCGGCAAGACTTATTTGCCGTAGGCGGCCTCGCGGGCCAGCCGGGTGATCATCGAGCGGTGGATGCCGAGATCGGCAAGCTCACGCTGGGTCAGCGCGTTCAGTTCGCGCAGGGTCTGCCGGTAGATCGCACGACGCGCCAGCGTGGTGCGGAACGTCTCGACCATCCCCTGAATACGGTCGGCGAAGCCCCCATGGGCGACGCGGGTGGTGTTGACATAAGCCATTTCGGATGCCTCGGTTCTTTCTGGTTAGCGCTCACATCGGCAGATCGTCGGTGCCTGCCCTGCGCTGATGAAGGAAAGATGGGGCAAATGCTGCGACTGCACAATATGGGATCGCCGCATTGCAGCTATGCGGCCGCCGCATGGCTTGCCGCGCGGAAATTGTCAGGTCGTGTAAGGGGTTCGCCGGTTTTTCAGGCAATCCGCGAAGGGGGCTTGCCCTTTTCCGCCGGCTGAACAAGGCTCGCATGGTCAAGGAGGACGCTATGGCGGTCACACGGGAACAGGTTCTGGCGGCGCTGGCGGGGATCCCGCTGCCGGGGGGGAGCGATCTTGTCGCGCGCGACGCGGTCCGGGCGCTGCGGGTCGAGGGCGGCGCGGTCAGCTTCGTGATCGAGGCGGCGACGCCGGAGGAGGCGCGGAGTTTCGCCCCGGTGCAGGCGGCGGCGGAGGCCGCGCTGCGCGCGCTGCCGGGGGTGGAGCGGGTGCAGGTGGTGATGACGGCGCATGGCCCGGCGCCGAAGGCCCCGCCGCCCACGCTGAAGGTGGGCGGCCATGCCGCGCCGCATCAGGGCGGCCCGAAACGGGTGAGCGGGATCGACCGCATCGTCGCCATCGGCTCGGGCAAGGGGGGCGTCGGGAAATCGACGGTCTCGTCGAACCTCGCGGTGGCGCTGGCGCGGCAGGGGCGGCGGGTGGGCCTGCTCGATGCCGACATCTACGGCCCGAGCCAGCCGCGCATGATGGGGGTGAACCGCCGCCCGGCCAGCCCGGACGGCAAGACCATCATCCCGCTTCAGGCGCATGGCGTCACCGTCATGTCCATCGGCTTCATGCTGAAGGAGGACGAGGCGGTGATCTGGCGCGGCCCGATGCTGATGGGGGCGCTGCAACAGCTCATCGAGCAGGTGCAATGGGGCGAGCTCGACATCCTGCTGATCGACCTGCCGCCGGGGACGGGCGACATCCAGCTGACGCTGAGCCAGCGCTTCGCGCTGACCGGCGCGGTGGTGGTGAGCACACCGCAGGACGTCGCGCTGCTCGACGCGCGCAAGGCGCTGGATATGTTCGGCAAGCTGAAGGTGCCGGTGCTGGGGCTGATCGAGAACATGTCGACCTATGTCTGCCCGAATTGCGGGCATGA
>JBDHSR010000218.1:0-6076 GCA_039808305.1 Gemmobacter sp.
TGGTGCCCTTCCTGCGGCTGCTCTCCGATGCCGGGGTGGAGCGGGTCTGTTTCGCCGGCGCCGTGCAGCGGCCGCGTCTCGACCCGGCGCTGTTCGATCCGGCCACCGCGCAGATGGTGCCGCGCCTGCTGGCCGCGATGCAGGGCGGCGACGACGCCACGCTGCGCGCGGTGATCGCCATCTTCGAGGAGGCGGGCTTCGCCATCGCCGGCGCGCAGGAGATCGCGCCCGATCTGGTGCCCGGCCCCGGCCTGCTGGCGGGCCACCCCTCCGAGGCCGACCGCCGCGACGCCGAACGCGCCGCCGCCATCGTCGCCGCGCTGGGTGCGGTGGATGTGGGGCAGGGCGCGGTGGTGGCGCAGGGCCTCTGCCTCGCCGTGGAGGCTTTGCCCGGCACCGACGCCATGCTCGACTGGGTGGCGCAGACCGCGCGCCGCCCCGATCCGATGGGCGCGAAGGGCGTGTTCTACAAGGCGCCGAAGCCGGGGCAGGACCGCCGCATCGACCTGCCCGCCCTCGGCCTCGACACGCTGGCGCGCGTCCAGGCGGCGGGCCTCGCCGGCATCGCCTTCGAGGCGGGCGGCGTCATCCTGCTCGACCGCGCCGCGATGGCGGCCGAGGCCGAACGGCTGGGCCTCTTCCTCTGGGCGCGCGAGCCATGAGGCTGTTCGTCGTCGCGGGCGAGCCTTCGGGCGACCGCCTCGGCGCGGCGCTGATGGCGGGGCTGAAGACCCTCGCGCCGGGGGTGACCTTCTCCGGCGTGGCCGGTCCCCTGATGCAGGCCGAGGGCATGGCGAGCCTCTTCCCGATGGAGGAGCTTTCGGTGATGGGCATCGCCGAGATCCTGCCGAAATACCGCCATCTGAAACGCCGCATCCGCGAGACCGCCGAAGCGGTGCTCGCCTCCGGGGCCGAGGCGCTGATCACCATCGACAGCCCCGATTTCTGCCTGCGCGTCGCCCGTATCGTGAAGGCCGCGCGCCCCGATCTGCGCACCATCCATTACGTCGCGCCCTCGGTCTGGGCCTGGCGGCCGGGCCGGGCCGCGAAGATGGCGCGGGTGATCGACCATGTGCTCGCCATCCTGCCCTTCGAGCCGCCCTATATGACCGCCGCCGGCATGAGCTGCGATTTCGTGGGCCATCCCGTCGTCGCCGAACCGCTGGCGACCGAAGCCGAACGCGCCGCCTTCGCGGGCGAGGGGCCGCTTCTGCTCGCGCTGCCCGGCTCGCGGCGGGGCGAGGTGACCCGACTCGCCCCGGTGATCGGCGAGACGCTGGCGCGCCTGAAACAACGCCATCCCGGCCTGCGCGTCGTCCTGCCCACCCTGCGCGGCGTCGCCGATCTGGTGCGGGGGCTGACCGCCGACTGGCCGGTCCGCCCCGAGATCGTCACCGATCCCGGCCTGAAGCGCGGCGCCTTCGCCGCCGCCGATGCGGCGCTCGCCGCCTCCGGCACCGTCAGCCTCGAACTCGCCGCCAATGCCTGCCCGATGGTGATCGCCTATAGGCTGCACCCGGTCAGCTTCTGGCTGATGCGCCGCGCCGCGCTGGTCGATACGGTGACGCTGGTGAACCTCGTCTCGGAGACCCGCAGCGTCCCCGAATTCCTCGGCCCCGCCTGCCGGCCCGACGCCATCGCCCCGGCGCTCGACGCCCTGCTGGCCCCCGGCCCGGCGCGCGAGGCGCAAGGCGCCGCCATGGCGCTCACCATGCGCCGCCTTGGTCAGGGCGGCGAAGCCCCCGGCCTGCGCGCCGCCCGCTCCGTCCTCTCGGCGCTGGCTCCGACCTGACGCCGGCCCTCCCAAGCCAGAGGAGCCCCCGCCAAGGCGAGAACCTCGCCGCCCCCGCCGATCTGCTAACGCCCGCCGACCACCGCGAAATATGCCCCCTGCGGATCCTCGGCCATCGCGATGAAGGCGCCGCCCGGCACCTCGCTCGGCCCGTGCAGCACCCGGCCGCCCAACTCGCCGATCCGCGCGATCGAGGCCGTGGCGCTGGCGGTGCCGAAATAGGGCAGCCAATGCGAGGGGATTTCCGGGCTCTGCCGCCGCATCATGCCGCCGATGTCGGCCCCGTCATGGGCGAAAAGCCGGTAGTCGCCCATCTCGCCCATCGGCATCGCCGTGCCGGCCGTCCAGCCGAACAGATCGGTATAGAAGGCGAGCCCCGCCACCGGATCGGCGCTGTGCAACTCGTGCCAGGCGCCATGCCCCGGCTTCATCTGCGCGAAGGCGCCGCCCGGCCGGCCGTCGAGCGGCTGGAGCAGCCCGAAGGCCGCGCCCTGCGGATCGGCCGCGATGGCGAAACGGCCGGTGCCCGGAATGTCCTCCGGCGCGCGATGCACCTTGCCGCCGAGCGCCGCCACCTTCTCCGCCGCCGCGTCGCAATCCGCCACCGCGAAATAGACCATCCAGAAACAGGGCATCGGCGCATCGGGCCGCATCACCCCCGCCACCATCGCGCCGTCGCGCGCGGCGAGGCCGTAGTCGACCCCCTCCATCCCGGCATCCCGGAACTCCCATCCCAGCAGCGGGCCGTAGAAGGCGCGGGTTCCGGCCGGATCGGGGGTGGCGATCTCGTACCAGCAGGGGCTGCCATGCAGGCTCATGCCGCGCCCTCCATCAGGATCGGGGTGAAGCCGCCATAGATCATGCGCTTGCCGTCGAAGGGCATCTCGGCGAAGCCGTCGCCCTCCTGCGCCTGCGCCTCCATCGCCTTGTAGGCGCGGTCGCGGGTGGCCTTGTCGGGCCAGGTCATCCAGCAGAACACCACCGTCTCGTCGGGCTTCGCGTCCACCGCGCGCAGGAAGTCGGTCTGCTTGCCCGCCGGAACCTCGTCGCCCCAGCCCACCACCAGCGACAGCGCCCCCATCTCGCGGAAGCTCGGCCACCATTTCGCCTCATGGTCGCGATAGGCCTCCCGGCCGGCCGTCGGCACCGGGATCACGAATCCGTCGATATAGGTCATCTTCGTCTCCTCTTCGCGCTTGTCCCGTTCAGGCTGACTCCGCTAGTTAGAAAAAGCAACCAAAACCGGGACGCCATGACCAGAACCCGCCGAAGCTATCAGGAAGGCTGTATCGCCGCCCATGCGCTCGACCTGATCGGGGATCGCTGGGCGCTGCTGGTGGTGCGCGAGCTGATGCTGGGGCCGCGCCGCTTCGGCGCGCTGCGCGAGGGGCTGCCCGGCATCAGCGCCAATGTGCTGACCCAGCGGCTGGAGGAACTGGAGGCCGCCCAACTTCTCATCCGCGAGGCGCTGCCCAGCCGGGCGCAGGCCTACCGGCTGACCCCGGCGGGCGAGGATCTCTGGCCGGTGCTGCGCGCGCTCTGCCTCTGGGGCGCGCGCCGCCCCGGCCACGACCCGCGCCTCTTCATCAGCCCGACCGCGCTGATGCTGTCGATGCGCGCCACCTGCGCCCGCGACCGGGCGGCGGAGCACCGCGCCGCCATCACCATCGGCGCCGAGGGCTTCACCATCCGCACCGCCCCCGGCCATTACCGCGTCACGCGCGGCACGGAGCCGGCGCCGCTCCGCTTCCACAGCGCCGCCAACGCGCTCGCCGCCGCGATCTACGGCCCGCAACCGCTGGCCGCCAGCGCGCAGGGCCTCATCGCCTTCGAGGGCGACATGGCCGAGGGCCAGGCCTTCCTGAACCTCTTCTCCCTGAGCTGATCCCGCATTCATTCTGGCCCAAATATCCTGCGGGGGTCCGGGGGCGCAAAGCCCCCGGCGGCTGCCGCCTCACACCGCCCGGTCGAACTTGGTCGAAAGATGGATGAGGCTCTCCGAACTCACCACCCCGGTCAGCGCGCCGATCTGGTCCAGCACCTGGTCGAGCACCTGGGTCGAGGGCGCCGCCACCTGCAACAGCAGGTCATAGCGCCCCGAGGTGGTGAACACCTTCTCGATCTCGCCGATCGACTTCAGCCGGGTCAGGATGGCGGCCTGCGCGCGCGGCTCGATGGTCAAGAGCACGGAGGCCCGCAGCCGCCCCTGCCGCGCCGCCTCGCCGAGCTTGAGCGTATAGCCCGCGATCACGCCGCCGGTCTCCAGCCGCTCCAGCCGGGCCTGCACGGTGGAGCGCGCCACCTTCATCCGCCGCGCCAGCGTGGCGACCGACATGCGGGCATCGGCGCTCAGCAGCGCGATGATGTTGCGATCCAGTTCGTCCATGCAATATGCCCGGCTTTTTCGTCATTCTGTCATCCCTACACTATAAATTTGCAGTTTCCATCGTTCAAGTTTGGTCCCATATGCGCATCCGACGTTTTCAGGAAAAGGGCGGCTCATACGCACCTGGCCTGGTTGTAATGACCGCGCAGGTGCTGGCTCCCGGGGAGGCCGGGCAATGGCCGCTTGCGTTCTGTTGGCAGAAGGGACACGCCGATGGGACTTTCCAAAACGATCTGGTCGAATCCGGCCGAATTCCTCCGCACCGTGCGTCCGGAAAATCCGGTGATCTTCTTTTCCCCGGCGGTGTTGCAGGCCGCGGCGCGGCGGTTTCTCGACGGCTTTCCGGGCCTCGTGACCTATGCCGTGAAGACCAACCCGTCCGAGGTGGTGATCGAGAACCTCGCCGCCGCCGGCATAAGCGGCTTCGACGTGGCGAGCCCGAACGAGATCCGGCTGATCCGCCGGCTCGTGCCCGGTGCGGCGCTGCATTACAACAACCCCGTCCGCTCCCGCGCCGAGATCGCGCAGGCGGTGGATCTGGAGGTGAAGAGCTGGTCGGTCGATTCGGCCTCCGAGCTGGAGAAGCTGATCGAGCTGGTTCCGGCCGAGGATTGCGAGATCTCGGTGCGCTTCAAGCTGCCGGTGGCGGGGGCGGCCTATAATTTCGGCGCCAAGTTCGGCGCCACGGTGGAGCTGGCGGCGCAATTGCTGAAACGGGTGGCCGAGGCCGGGTTCATCCCCTCGCTCACCTTCCATCCCGGCACGCAATGCACCGATCCCCATGCCTGGGAGGCCTATATCCGCGCCGCCGCCGAGATCGGCGCCGAGGCCGGGGTGCGCGTGGCGCGGCTGAATGTCGGCGGCGGCTTCCCCAACCACCGGCTGCAAGCCGTGCTGCCGCAGATCGAGGAGACCTTCGAGCTGATCGACCGCGTGGCCACCGAGGCGTTCGGCGCGGACCGCCCGGCGCTGGTCTGCGAGCCGGGCCGGGCGCTCTGCGGCGACGCCTTCACCCATGCCGCCAAGGTCAAGGCGGTGCGCGACGGCGGGCATGTGTTCCTGAACGACGGCGTTTACGGCGCGCTGGCGGAGCTGCCGCTGGTCGGCGTCATCGACCGGATCGAGGTGACGGATGGCGAGGGGCGCAAGCGCGATTCGGCGCCCGCCTCGCGCATCGTCTTCGGCCCGACCTGCGATTCGGTGGATCGCATCCCCGGCGAGCTGATGCTGGCCGAGGACATCGCCGAGGGCGACTATCTGGTGATCCACGGCATGGGCGCCTATTCCATCGCCACCAATACCCGCTTCAACGGCTTCGGCGAGCTGACCATCGCCACAGTGCTGTCGCTGAAGCTCTGAGGGCTTGGGGGAGGGGGCCTGCGCGGCGCCCTCCCTTTTCTCCCTCACCATCCCGCGCGACAGAGGGCGGCGCCAGACCGCCGGGTGGGCGCAGCTCCGATTGTGGTCGTCACTTTATGGTGCCGCTCCGCCTAACTCCTATCCCCGCGCTTGCGGCAACAAAGCGCCCGCCCGAGGGGGCGGTCGGGCGCTGCCCGGCGGCGCTTCGCGCCTTGTTCCGGGCGGGGACAGGGCTCACACGCGGTGGACTCCATACTCCTGCTTCCGATCCTGCGACTTGTCCTTGCAGCCGAGGGCGATGCCTGCCCGAACGGCTGGTCCAGTGCTGTCCGGCGGCACTGTCTGCCTTGTTCCCGGTAAGTAGACTCGCATGACGCGGACCGCCTCGCCACCCGCCGCCCGACAGAGGCTCCCTCCGGATCGGTATGAGGCGACGGCGCGCACCCGGGCTCCTACCGCCCCGAAGTCACAGACTGTTTCCCCATCCCCGGCTGGACAAGCGCAACCGGGCGTTTACCATTTCACGGCAGACTGGTGCG
>JBDHSR010000219.1:0-6043 GCA_039808305.1 Gemmobacter sp.
CGGCCCGCGCGGCGCGGGCTTCGCGGCACGCAACTGGCTGGAGAAGGATGGCGATCTGGCCGACCCGGCACGGGCGGCGGCGCGGCCGGGCTTCAGCGGGCCGGAGGGCGCGCGGCGCTTCGGACTGGCGGGCTGGCGGGCGGTGCATCTGAAGGGCAAGGCGGCGGAGGCGCGGCTGGCGGAAGTCTGCGGCGAGGCCGATCTGGTGATCGCCTCCCGCCGCGTCGCCGCCCCGCCGGAGGGATGCCGGTTGATCGATCTCGGCCTCCTGCGCCGCACCGGGGCGCTGTCGGTCGTGGCGGAGGGGGAGGCGCTGCGGCTGGTTCCGGCGCGGCAATCCGGCCGGCTCTGGCAGCGCGGCCGGAGGATGGAGCGCGAACTTCTGCTCACGAAGCCGGCGCGGCGGCTGGCCGGGCGGGCGGCGGCGGACTGACCGGGGGCCGGCTCAATAGCTGCGGATCAGCCCGACCAGTCGGCCCTGCACCTTCACCAGATGTTCGGGGAAGACCCGCGTCTCATAGGCGGGGTTCGCCGCCTCCAGCGCGATCATGCCGCCCCTGCGGCGGAAGCGTTTCAGCGTCGCCTCGCTGTTCTCGACCAGCGCCACCACGATGTCGCCGTTCTCGGCCGAGCTCTGCTCGCGGATCACCACGATGTCGCCATCGTTGATCCCGGCCTCGATCATCGAATCGCCCTTCACCTCCAGCGCGTAATGCTGGGCATTGGCCGAGAGCATGGAGCCCGGCACCGCGACGTGATGCGAGATTTCCGAGATCGCCTCGATCGGCACCCCGGCGGCGATGCGGCCCATGACCGGCAGTTCCATCGCATGGACCGCCGAGACCGGCAGCGCGCCGCGCGGCGGGTCGGCCCGGTCGCCGGCGATGACACGGGGCGAGAAGCCCGGCTTCTCCATCGCCTCGGGCAGTTTCACGATCTCGATGGCGCGGGCGCGATGGGCGAGGCGGCGGATGAAGCCGCGTTCCTCCAAGGCGGTGATCAGCCGGTGGATGCCGGACTTGGAGCGCAGGTCCAGCGCCTCCTTCATCTCGTCGAAGGAGGGGGGAACACCGTCACGCTCCATGCGGATACGGATGAAATCCAGCAATTCCAGTTGCTTGCGTGTGAGCATCGGACGGAACCCTTCATCGGTCGCGACAGGAGTTGACCTGATGTTCTGCACACGTTCCCGGTTTGTGTCAAGCCTTCACGCGCGCAAAGGCAGATATTCCACCATCTCGCCCGTTTTGCGCGGCCCGTCGCCCAACGGGCGGATCAGCAGGGCGGCGGCCTCGGAAAGCAGGGTCAGCATCGCCGAATCCTGATTGCCGAAGGGGGTGATCACCGGCAGCGTCTCGCCCTCGGACAGCCGTGCCCGCATGTAATGGGTGCGCGGGCCGGTGGGGCCGGTATCGGCGCCGAGGAGCGCGCGGCGCGGGCGCGGCGCGGGCGCCGGGTCGCCCTGCATGGCGCGCAAGAGCGGCAGCAGGAAGAGATGCGCGCAGACGATGGCCGAGACCGGATTGCCCGGCAGGCCGAGCATCACCGCAGCCCCCATACGCCCGGCCATCAGCGGCTTGCCGGGGCGCATGGCGATCTTCCAGAAGGCGCGCTCCAGCCCCAGCCCGCTCGCGACCTTCGCCACCAGATCATGCTCGCCCACCGAGGCGCCGCCGATGGTCACCACCAGATCGGCGCCCTCGGCCAGGCCGAACACGGCGGCGAGGCTGTCCTCGCTGTCGCGGGCGATGGGCAGCAGGCGGACCTCGGCCCCCTCGGCCTCGGCCAAAGCCTTGATCGCGAAGGAGTTCGAGGCGATGATCTGGTCCGGCCCCGGCTCTTCGCCCGGCATGACCAGCTCGTCGCCGGTGGCGATCACGGCGACCACGGGGCGGCGGCGGACCGCCAGCTCGGGCAGGTTCATCGCGGCGAAAAGCGCGAGGTCGGCGGGGGCGATGCGGCGCGGCGCGATGCCGGTGCCGCGGCGGAAATCGCCGCCCGCCTCGCGGATGTTCATGTTGCCGGAGGCGGTGGCGATGGCGATCCGCTCGCCCTCGCGCGTCACGTCCTCTTGCAGCACGACCTGGGTGGCGCCCTCGGGCACCGGGGCGCCGGTGAAGATGCGCACCGCCTCGCCGGGGCCGACGCGGCCGGCGAAGGCGTGGCCGGCGGCGGCCTCGCCGGTCACCCGGAAGCTCTGGCCGGTCCCGGCGGGGCCGATCACCGCATAGCCGTCCATCGCCGACGCGGCGAAGGGCGGCTGGTCGCGCCGCGCCACGACCGGCGCCGCCATCCAGCGCCCGGCGGCCTTCGCCAGCGGCACCGTTTCGGCCTCCGTCACGCAAGCGAGCGCCAGCACCCGCGCGAGCGCCTCCTCGACCGGGATCATGGCGCCTCGTAGCGGCCGGATTTGCCGCCCTCCTTCAGCGCCAGATGGATGCCCTCGATCCGCATGGATTTCTCCACCGCCTTCACCATGTCATAGACGGTGAGACAGGCCACCGTCACCGCCGTCAGCGCCTCCATCTCCACCCCGGTCTGGCCGGAGGTCTTGACGGTGGCCTCGACCGCGATGCCCGGAAGCGCCGGGTCGGGGGTCAGCTCGACCGAGACCTTGGTCACCGGCAGCGGATGGCAGAGCGGGATCAGATCGGCGGTCTTCTTCGCCGCCATGATCCCGGCGAGCCGCGCCACCGCCAGCACATCGCCCTTCCGCGCCCGGCCCTCGGTGATGAGCGCCAGCGTCTCGGCCGACATCCGCACCGCGCCGCGCGCCACGGCGCTGCGCGCCGTCACGGGCTTGTCGGAGACATCGACCATATGGGCATGGCCCGCCGCGTCGAAATGGGTCAGCGCCATCAGGCGCCCCCCTGCGCGGTCAGCGGTTTCGCCAGCAGCGCCCGCGTCGCCGCCGTCACATCGGGCTGGCGCATCAGCGCCTCGCCGATCAGGAAGCAGCGCGCGCCGTATTGCGCGAGGTTCGCCAGATCCTCCGGCGTGAAGAGCCCGCTTTCCGAGACGATCAGCCGATCCTCCGGCACCCGCCGCGCCAGATCGCGCGTCACGTCGAGCGTCAC
Source organism: Gemmobacter sp. (assembly GCA_039808305.1). Classification (GTDB taxonomy): domain Bacteria; phylum Pseudomonadota; class Alphaproteobacteria; order Rhodobacterales; family Rhodobacteraceae; genus Gemmobacter. Next base: position 3,078 of record JBDHSR010000219.1, read on the forward strand.
CTCGAACGTATGCAGGTTGCGGTTGTTGATGCCGATCAGCGGCGATTTCAGCCTTGCGGCGCGGTCAAGCTCGGCGCGGTCATGCACCTCGATCAGCACGTCCATGCCGAGATCCATCGCAGTCTGCTCCAGCTCCGCCGCCTCCGTGTCGTCGAGCATGGCCATGATGATCAGGATGCAATCGGCATGGAGCGCGCGGGCCTCGACCACCGAATAGGGGTCGAAAAGGAAATCCTTGCGCAGGCAGGGCAGGGCGGTCGCGCCATGGGCGGCGGTCAGATAGGCGTCGTCGCCCTGGAACGAGGGCCCGTCGGTCAGCACCGACAGGCAGGTGGCGCCGCCCGCCTCATAGGCCCGCGCCAGCGCCTCGGGGTCGAAATCGGCGCGGATCAGGCCCTTGGAGGGGCTGGCCTTCTTGATCTCGGCGATCAGGCCGTAGCCGGTGGCGGCGGCGGCGGTCAGCGCGCGGGCGAAGCCGCGCGGGGCGGGGGCGGCCCTGGCCGCGGCCTCCAGATCGGCGAGGGGGCGGGCGGCCTTGCGGGCGGCCACGTCCTCCAGCTTGTAGGCCTTGATGCGGTCGAGGATGGTGGTCATGGGCATCTCCTTGCCTTCCGTCCTACCCCGCCGGGGGGCGTTTGAAAACCGCCTTTCAGGCTGCCCGGTCTTTCAGGCCGCCCAGTCGATCGGGGCCTCGCCTTGCGCGGCGAGCCAGTCGTTCACCCGGCTGAACGGGCGCGAGCCGAAGAAGCCGCGATGGGCGGCCAGAGGCGAGGGATGCGCGGTCTCGATGAAAAGATGCCCGTCGCGCGGCAGCTTCGCGCAAGCCTTCTGCGCGGGCCTGCCCCAGAGGATGAAGGCGCGTGGCCCGTCGGTTGCGGTGGCGGAAAGGATCTGGGCGACCAGCTTTTCCCAGCCCCAGCCCTTGTGGCCGAACGCCTGGCCCACCGGCACCGTCAGCACCGAATTGAGCAAAAGCACCCCCTGCCGCGCCCAGCCCGCGAGGTCGCCGTCGCGATGGGCGATGCCGAGGTCGCTGTGCAATTCCGTCAGGATGTTGCGCAGCGAATCCCGTGGCGCGGTGCCGGGCGGGAAGCCGAAGGCGAGGCCGGTGGCGCGGCCCGGCGTGTGATAGGGGTCCTGCCCGAGGATCACCACGCGGACCCGGTTGCGCGGGGTCAGCTCCAGCGCGCGGAAGATGGCAGTGGGCTGCCAGTCCGGCGCGGCGGCGAGGCGGGCGCGCAAGGCCGGCCAGTCGTCGCGGAAGAAGGGCAGGTCGGCCCAGCTTTCCGGCGGCTCCGGCAAGGTCATGGATTGGTCAGCGCGACCAGCGCCTCCACCTTGGCGAGCGCGGCGCCGGTCTCGATCGACTCACGCGCCATCTCGACGCCTTCGGGCAGCACCGTGGCGCGCCCCGCCACCACCAGCGCGGCGGCGGCGTTCAGCAGCACCGCGTCGCGATAGGCGCCCGGCTCGCCTTCCAGCAGCCGCCGGAAAGCCGCGCCGTTCTCGGAGGGCGTGCCGCCGAGGATCGCCTCGAACGGATGGACCGGCAGGCCGGCATCCTCGGGCGTTACGGTGAATTCGGTGATCTCGCCCTCCTTCAGCGCCGCGACGCGGGTGGGGCCGGCGATGGAGATCTCGTCGGTGCCGTCGGCGCCATGCACCAGCCAGGCGGCCTCCGACCCGAGGGTGCGCAGCGTCTCGGCCATCGGGCGCAAGAGCGTGTCGCTGAAGGTGCCGGTCAATTGCCGCCGGACCCCGGCGGGGTTGGTCAGCGGGCCGAGGATGTTGAAGATGGTCCTTGTGCCGAGCTCGGCCCGCACCGGGCCGACATGGCGCATCGCCGGGTGGTGCATCGGCGCCATCATGAAGCCGATCCCGGCCTCGCGCAGGCATTCCTCCACCACGTCCGGCCCGATCATCACGTTGAGCCCCATCTCGGTCAGCGCATCCGCCGCGCCGGATTTGGACGACAGGTTCCGGTTGCCGTGCTTGGCCACCGGCACCCCCGCGCCCGCCACCACGAAGGCGGCGGCGGTGGAGATGTTGAGCGTGCCCTTGCCGTCGCCGCCGGTGCCCACGATGTCCATCGCGCCCTTCGGCGCCCGCACCTTGTGGCACTTGGCGCGCATCACCGAGGCGGCGGCGGCGTATTCGTCCACCGTCTCGCCCCGCGTGCGCAGCGTCATCAGGAAGCCGCCCATCTGGGCGGGCGTCGCCTCGCCCTCGAACAGCGCGGCGAAGGCGGTCTCGGCCTCGGCCCGGGTCAGCGGGCGGGAGACGGCGGCGCCGATCAGCGGTTTCAGCCGGTCGCTCATGCCGCCACCTTCGCGCTGTCGAGGAAATTCTTCAGGATCTGGTGGCCATGCTCCGAGGCGATGCTTTCGGGGTGGAACTGCACGCCCTCGATGGGCAGCGATCTGTGGCGCAGGCCCATGATCGTGCCATCCTCCAGCCAGGCGGTGATGTCCAGGCAGTCGGGCAGGCTGTCCCGTTCGACCACCAGCGAGTGATAACGGGTGGCGAGGAAGGGTGAGGGCAGGCCGCGGAACACGCCCCGGCCTTCATGGATCATGCGGCCCATCTTGCCATGCACGATCTCGTGGCAGCGCACCACCTTGCCGCCGAAGGCCTGGCCGATGGTCTGGTGGCCGAGGCAGACGCCGAGCAGCGGCAGCCCCGCCTCCGCCGCGGCGGCGGTCAGCGGCAGGCAGATCCCGGCCTGCGCCGGATCGCAGGGGCCGGGCGACAGCACGATGGCCTCCGGCCGCATCGCCATCACCGCCTGCACGTCGAGCGCGTCGTTGCGCCGGACCACCACCTCCGCCCCCAGCTCGCCAAGGTAATGCACGAGGTTCCAGGTGAAACTGTCGTAATTGTCGATGAGAAGCAGCATGTCGGTGGTGACCTGTCCCTGTGGCCGGCCCCCGCTTATCGCGCATCCGCCGGGGCAGGGCAACCGCTGC
>JBDHSR010000220.1:0-6020 GCA_039808305.1 Gemmobacter sp.
CTGCTGGGCGGGTTGCTCGGCGCGGCGGGCGGCACGGGCTCCGGCGGCCTCGGCGGGCTCCTGAACGAGGCGCTGGCCGGCGGCGGCGAACCCGCCACCGCCCCCAGCCGCGACCAGGAACTCGCCGCGGCGCTGATGCTGCGGGCGATGATCCAGGCCGCCAAGGCCGACGGCGCCCTGGACGCCGAGGAGAAGGCCCGGCTGATGCAGGCGCTGGACGGCGCCAGCCAGGACGAGATCGCCTTCGTCAACGCCGAGCTGCAAACCCCGGTCGACATCGACGGCCTCGCCGCGCAGGTGCCGCAGGGGCTGGAGGCGCAGGTCTACGCCATGTCGCTCGCCGCCATCGACCTCGACAACCGGCGCGAGGCGGAATACCTGCACGGCCTCGCCCAGGCGCTCGCCCTCGATCCCGCCGAGGTCAACGACATCCACGACCGGGCCGGCGCCCCGAAACTCTATTCCTGATCCCGCGCCCTTCCTCTTGGGAAAAATACACTCTGGGGGTGAATTGGGCCGCAGGCCCAAGAGGGGGGCGGAAAGCCCCCCTCTTTCCGTTTCCGTCCCACGGCGCCCCATGGACCCCCCGCGCCAAATCGCCTAAGACCGCCGGGGAAGGGAACGGCCATGAGTGACAGCATCATCACCCGCTGCGAGGCGAAGGGCCTGCGCATGACCGGACAGCGGCGCGTCATCGCCCGCGTCATCGGCGCCGCCGAGGATCACCCGGATGTCGAGGAGCTCCATGCCCGCGCCGCCGCCCTCGACCCGCGCATCTCGCTGGCCACCGTCTATCGCACCGTGAAGCTGTTCGAGGAATCCGGCATCCTCGAGAAGCTGGAATTCGGCGACGGCCGCGCCCGCTACGAGGATGCCGACCGCGACCATCACGACCATCTGATCGACGTGAACAGCGGCGCGGTGATCGAATTCGTCGATCCCGAGATCGAGGCCTTGCAGGAGCGCATCGCCGCCCGGCTCGGCTACCGGCTGATCGGGCACCGGCTGGAACTGCTCGGCGTGCCGCTGAAACCGGGGCGCGGGAAGGGCTGAGATGGGCGACAGCAAGGACAACCTGCGCGGCATCGTGCTGATGGTCGCGTCGATGGGCGGCTTCGCCATCGAGGACATGTTCGTCAAGATGGCCGCCGCCGACCTGCCGACCGGCGAGATCATGCTGCTGCTGAGCCTGCTCGGCACGCCGGTCTTCGTCTGGCTGGCGCATCGCGAGGGCGGGCGGTTCTGGTCGCGCGACGCGCTGAACCCGGCGCTGCTCGGCCGCAACCTGGGCGAGATGATCGGCACGCTGGGCTTCGTCACGGCGCTGGCGCTGACGCCGCTGACCACCGCCACCGCGATCTTCCAGGCGAGCCCGCTCGCCGTCACCCTCGGCGCCGCGCTGTTTCTGGGCGAGAAGGTGGGCTGGCGGCGCTGGAGCGCGATCTTCGTCGGCTTCATCGGCGTGATGGTCATCATCCGTCCCGGGCTCGACGGGTTCCAGCTCGCCTCGCTCTGGTCGGTGCTGGCGGTGGCGGGCCTTTCGGTCCGCGACATCTCGACCCGGCGCATCCCGGCGGGCATCGCCACCGCCACCGTCTCGGCCTGGGGCTTCGCCTCCATCGCCGTCCTCGGCGCGCTGATGCTGGCGGTGACCGGCGGCGCCAAGGTGCCGACGCCGCTGCAAGCGGGCTATATCCTCGGCGCGCTGGTCTTCGGCGTCACCTCCTACTGGGCGATCACCCAGGCGATGCGGCTGGGCGAGGTCTCCGTCATCACCCCCTTCCGCTATGCCCGGCTGGTCTGCGCCATGGTCATCGGCATGATCGTCTTCGGCGAACGGCCGGACCTGATGACCTATCTCGGCTCCGCCCTCATCATCGGCTCGGGCCTTTATACCTTCGCGCGCGAGCGTTTGCGCAAACGCTCCCTTCCCCCGACCGGCGGGGCGGAGTAAAGACCGCCCGACAGCATCGCTTCCCCCCTCGGAGGACATCATGAGCACCATCATCGACATCCACGCGCGCGAGATCCTCGACAGCCGCGGCAATCCCACCGTCGAGGTGGACGTGACGCTGGAAAGCGGCGCGATGGGCCGCGCCGCCGTGCCCTCGGGCGCCTCGACCGGCGCGCATGAGGCGGTGGAGCGGCGCGACGGCGACAAGTCCCGCTATCTCGGCAAGGGCGTGCTGGAGGCGGTCGCGGCGGTGAACGGCGAGATCGCCGAGGAGCTGGTCGGCTTCGACGCCACCGAGCAGGTCGGCATCGACCGCACCATGATCGAGATGGACGGCACCCCGAACAAGTCCCGCCTCGGCGCCAACGCCATCCTCGGCGTGTCGCTGGCGGTGGCCAAGGCGGCGGCGGAATTCACCGGCCAGCCGCTTTACCGCTATGTCGGCGGCACCGCCGCGCGGGTGCTGCCGGTGCCGATGATGAACATCATCAACGGCGGCGAACATGCCGACAATCCGATCGACATCCAGGAATTCATGATCATGCCGGTCGCGGCTTCCAACATCAAGGAAGCGGTGCGGATGGGCTCGGAAGTGTTCCACACCCTGAAGAAGGAACTGTCGGCGGCGGGCCTGTCCACCGGCATCGGCGACGAGGGCGGCTTCGCCCCCAACCTGTCCTCCACCCGCGTCGCGCTCGACTTCATCCTGAAATCCATCGAGAAGGCCGGCTACACGCCCGGCGAGGACATCTTCCTCGCGCTCGACTGCGCCTCGACCGAGTATTTCCGGGGCGGCAGATACGAGATGAAGGGCGAGGGCCTGTCGCTCTCCTCGGAAGAGAATGTCGAATATCTGGCGAAGCTCTGCGCCGATTACCCGATCATCTCGATCGAGGACGGCATGGCGGAAGACGACTGGGCCGGCTGGAAGGCGCTGACCGACCGTCTGGGCGGCAAGGTGCAACTGGTGGGCGACGACCTGTTCGTGACCAATCCGCGCCGTCTGGCCGAGGGCATCGCGGCGGGCTGCGCCAATTCCATGCTGGTGAAGGTGAACCAGATCGGCACCCTGACCGAGACGCTGCAAGCGGTGGATATGGCGCATCGCGCCCGCTACACCAATGTGATGTCGCACCGCTCGGGCGAGACCGAGGACGCCACCATCGCCGATCTGGCGGTGGCGACGAATTGCGGCCAGATCAAGACCGGCTCGCTGGCGCGCTCCGACCGGCTGGCGAAATACAACCAGCTCATCCGCATCGAGGAGATGCTGGGCGAGGTGGCGGAATATGCCGGCCGCTCGATCCTGAAGGGCTGAGCCGCGCCCGCAACGGAAGGAAAACGGGCGTCCCACGGGGCGCCCGTCCTGCTTTCCTGCGGGCCGGCGTCAATGGGCCTGCATCTCCGCCACGATCTGCGCCTCGGTCAGGGCGGCGGGGTAATAGGTCGGCCAGTTGGTGACCTCCTTCAACAGCGCCGCACGGTCGTCGCCCCAATAGAGATGGTAGTGCCCCGCCTTGACCGGCGCGATGGCGTGGTCGCTGAACTGGATGAAACCCGGCGCGCCCGCATCGCCCGCGACCTTGCGGAAGATGTAGCGCACGCCGCGATTGCCCTTCTCGTAGGTCAGGACCTCGTATCCGTCATCGGCATAGCTGCCGGTGACGGTGCCGGAGGCGCTGTGGAAGCTCACTTGGTCGCCATGGATCGCGATCCGGTCCATATCGGTCCGGTAGCCGGTCTCGTAATAGGCGCGGTATTCCTCGGCGGTCTTTCCGCCATGTTCGGCCTTGTGCCGCATCACCGGGTCCAGCGCGCCCTTGACCAGCAGCGGATAGACCGATTGCCAGTCGCCCTCCCAGTCCGACAGCGCGCGGGGCGCGATCTGGCTGTCCTCGAAATAGCCGTTATAGACGGCGTGGTCCGCCGCATGAGTATGGGCATGGCCGTGGTCGTGCCCGGCCTTTTCCTGCGCGGAGGCAGGCGCCGCCAGCGCCAGCATCGCCCCGATGGCCAATGCCCCGATCCGGGCGGTTCCGTTCATCCTCATCTTCCTGTTCCTTCTGCTCTGGTGGTCTCGTGGTCATCGGCCGCGGCCATGATTCGATATGTTATCTCATAACAAATCTAGTGAAGCGATACCCGCCCCCACCGGCCGGCGCAACCCCGCGCCGCGGTTTCCTTTCGCCGCGCGCCATGGCAGAAGCGGAAACCATGGCCCGGCTGATCCTGCTCAACAAACCCTATGACGTGATGTGCCAGTTCTCCGGCGACGGCGGCCGGGCGACGCTGGCGGATTTCGTGACGGTCAAGGGGGTCTATCCCGCCGGGCGGCTCGACCGCGACAGCGAGGGGCTGGTGCTGCTGACCGATGACGGGCGGTTGCAGGCGCGCATCGCCGATCCGGCGCGGAAGATGGCCAAGACCTATCTGGTGCAGGTCGAGGGCATTCCCGACGAGGTCGCGCTGGCGGCGTTGCGCCGCGGCGTCGCCCTGAAGGACGGCCCCACCCGCCCGGCGGAGGCGCGCGCGGTCGCGCGCCCCGACTGGCTCTGGCCGCGCGAGCCGCCGGTGCGCTTCCGCAAGACGGTGCCCGACAGCTGGATCGAGCTGACCCTGCGCGAGGGGCGCAACCGGCAGGTGCGGCGGATGACCGCCGCCGTGGGCCACCCCACCCTGCGGCTGATCCGCATCCGCATCGGCGACTGGAGCCTCGATGGCCTCGCCCCCGGCGCCTGGCGCGAGGAAACCGTTTCCCCGTCCCCCGCCCGTCCGGCGGCGCGACCCGGCGCAGCCGGGCCGCATCGCCCGCGCGGGCGGTAGGCGGCATCCCGCCCCGGCGGCCCGCCGCATCCCGGAGAGCCCCCGGGCGCCCTCCCGGAATTGTGCCCGGCACAACTTCGCCATGGCCCCCGCCCCGCCGAAGTTCTAGGCATGGGGCATGACGCAGGATACGGATTCTCCGCGCGGCTTCGCCTTCGCACTGGCCGCCTATGTGCTCTGGGGCTTCCTGCCCCTCTACATGAAGGCGCTGGCGCATGTGCCCGCCTCGGAGGTGATCGCGCACCGGGTGATGTGGTCGGTGCCGGTGGCGGGGCTGGTGCTGCTCTGGCTGCGCCGCACCGGCGATCTGGTCACGGCGCTGCGCACGCCCGGGATGCTGGCGATGGGCGCGGTCACCGCCGCGCTGATCTCGCTCAACTGGGGGATCTATGTCTGGTCGATCCAGCACGGCTATGCGCTGGAGGCGGCGCTCGGCTATTACATCAACCCGCTGGCCACCGTGCTGCTGGGCGCGCTGGTGCTGGGCGAGACGCTGAACCGCGCGCAATACCTGGCGCTGGGGCTGGCCGCGCTGGCCGTCGCGGTGCTGACCTGGGAGGCCGGCAAGCTGCCGCTGCTGGCGCTCGGCATGATGGGGACATGGGTCTGCTACGCCTATGCCAAGAAACGCCTGCCGATCGGCGCCAACCAGGGCTTCATGCTGGAGGTGCTGCTGCTCTTCCCCTTCGCCCTCGGCTACGCGATCTGGCTCAGGGCCAGCGGCCAGGGCCATTTCGCCGCCGGCGACGGCGGCGACACCGCGCTGCTCGCCGCCGCCGGGGTGGTGACGGCGGTGCCGCTGATCCTCTACGCCAATGGCGCGAAGCTGCTGCGGCTCTCCACCATCGGCATCCTGCAATATGTGTCGCCCACGCTGATCATGCTGATCGCCGTCTTCGTCTTCGACGAGCCCTTCGGCACCGCGCGCATGGTCGCCTTCCCGCTGATCTGGGCGGCGCTGGCGATCTACAGCTGGGGCATGTTGCGCGGGCGGGTGGAGGCGGCCAAAGGGGGCGCTCGCGCCCCCTCTTGAGCCTGCGGCTCAATTCACCCCCTGAGGATATTTGGGCCAGAATGAAGGCGGAAGGTCTTTCATTCTGGTGGAAATATCCTCGGGGGTGAGGCCGAAGGCCGAGGGGGCGGAAAGCCCCCTTCCTCCCGCACCGCCTATTCCCCCGGCCGCGAGATCTGCCCGCCGCCGACCAGCGCCGGAACGCCGGTGGTCATCGGGCCGGAAGTCGGC
>JBDHSR010000221.1:0-5989 GCA_039808305.1 Gemmobacter sp.
CAAGGCGCGCAGCGCCGCCGGGCAGCGCCCGACCGCCCCCTCGGGCGGGCGCTTCGGGGACGTTGGCGCGATGATCTGACATAGGCGGTGCGGTGCGATAAAGCGGCGACCACATCTGTCGCTGCGCCCACCCGGCGGTCGGGCGCTGCCCTCTGTGGCGTGGGGGGACCGGGGCCGCAGGTGGAGCGCTGTTTCACGCGCCTCCGCCCGCGATCTGCCGTTCGGGGGGATAAGCTGCGGCCTCCCCGTGGAAACACGAAGACCCCGCCCTGAGGCGGGGTCTTCCTGGTCTCCGGCCTGCGGCGTTCAGAACGAGAAGCCGACCTTCACGCCCACGGCGACCGCATGGTTGTCGGCCATCTGGGCGCGGGCGACATCCGGGGTGCCGGTCTCGGGCTGGGCATTGCCCAGGTCGAGATAGCGCGCGCCCATGGTGATCTTCATGTTGTCCCGGGTATAGACGGCGGCGACGCCGATCCCCTTGTAGCCGTTGGTCGGCGCCAGCGGCGAGACCAGCGGGTCGCCCTTCGGCTCGTAGGTCAGGAAGACCGAGCCCGACCAGTTGTCGTTGAACTTGCGCCCGATGCCGAGCGTGTAGGTCGTGGTGTCCTCCAGACTCACCAGGCTGCCATTGCCGAAGGCGGGCATCGAGAAGATCTGCGGCGAGATGGTGAAATCGCTCCAGTCCACCCAGCGGGCCGAGGCGAAGAGCAGCGTGCCCGGCGCGATGCCGGTCTGCGCGTCGAGGTTCACCGCCTGCGGCGTGTCGACCGTGGTGGTGGAGGTGACGGTGGCCGCGCCCACCGCCGCCGCGACGGCCGGCGGCAGGTTCTCGGTGGTGTCGAGGTCGTGGCCGACCTTGGAGAAATAGGTCAGCGCCACGCGCAGCGCGATCTCGGGCTTCTCATAGGCGGCGCCGATGACGTAGCCGTAGCCCCAGGTGTCGTCGAACTTCACGTTGTAGCCGTTCAGCCCGCCATAGGCGAGGCCGGAGAGCGTGACCTCCGCCCCGGCGCGCGAGGCGCGCAACCCGCCATGGACCGAGAAATTGTCGTTGAACTTGTAGCGGGCCAGCGCGGTCAGGCCATGGCTGTTCAGCTTGGCCGAGGTGCCGCCGAGCAGCGGCGAGCCGCCGTCCAGCGCGCTGGGATAGAAGACGTCGGCGCCATAGGCCTGATCGTAGATCAGCGCGCCGGAGAGCTGTTCGGTGAAATCGTATTTCAGCGCGAGGCCGGGCAGGGCGTGGTTGTCGGCCACGCTGCCGGTCGGCGCGCCGCCGGGATAGAGGCCGGTGATCGGCAGGTCGACGCCCGAGACGCTCGGGTTGATCTGGCCGTAGCTCAGCTCGACATAGTTGCCCGACTCGAAGATGATGCCGATGGGCTGGCCGGAACGGTCCACCCCGCCGGCCTGGGCCATGCCCGCCATGGCCGCCAGCGTGCCGCAGAGCGCGGTGAAAGTCTTCATGGTTTCCTCCCCTCGGGATCCCGCGATCCCCCTGCCGGACTATCCTCCATCCGGTTAGGGGAATGCTAAGATCGGGGGCTTTCTCCGGTCAATCAATGACGCCGCGTCACGGTTTCGTGACGTGGCGGCTGTGTCGCGGCGATCCCGGCCGCGCGGATGTTGATGACATTGGCGGCGAGGATCACCGCGCCGCCCAGCAGCACCAGCGGGTCGAGCGCCTCGCCATAAAGCGCCGCGCCGATCAGCGCGATGAGCGGCAGGCGCACGAAGTCGATGGGCACCACGAAGGAGGCCGGCGCGAGCGAGAGCGCGGTGGTCAGGCAGAAATGCGCGACCACCCCCGCCGCCCCGATCAGCGCGAGCCAGGGCAGGGTGGCGGTGTTCGGCAGGGCGATGGCGCCGTCCCACCCGGCGGTGACGAGGCCGAGGCCGGATTGCATCAGGGTGAGCCAGAACAGGATCGACACGATGCTTTCGCCCCGGGTCAGCGCCTTGGTCAGGATCACCGATCCGGCGAAGCAGACGGCCGAGGCGGCGGCGGCCAGCACGCCGGGATCGAGCGCGGTGAAATCCGGCCGCGCCACGATCATCGCCCCGGCGAAGCCGAGCGCGGCGGCCAGCGCGCGCGGCGGCGTCAGCCGCTCGCCCAGAAGCAGCGGCGACAGCAGCACCACCCAGATCGGCGAGGTGAATTCCAGCGCGAAGACCTGCGCCAGCGGGATCGCGGTCAAGGCCCAGAACCACAGGTTCTGCCCGGCGAAATGCACGCCGTTGCGCAGCAGGTGCTGGCCCAGCCGGTCGCGCAGCACCTCGCCCAGCCGCCCCGCGAGGCCCGCCACCGCGATCACGAGGCAGATCCCCACCACCGAGCGCCAGAGCATGATCTCGAACGTGTCATGCTGCCCGGCCACGGCGCGCCCGGCGATGGCCATGCCGGTGAAGGACAGGATCGAGCCGCTCATCCAGAGCGCGGCGGCAAGCGGGCGGTGGGTCTGCATCGCGGGTCTCCTCTGCCGTCCACAGGGATGGCGGGGCGCGGCCGGCTTGTCCATCCCCCGCGCGGGGGCGGGGCGGTTTCGGGCAACAGGCGGCCGATGGATGGCGCCTCCGCGGGGCGGCTCAATATCCGGCGGTGAGGCCGAAATCCATCATCACCGCGGCGCCGGTCACCGCGGCGGCGGCGGGCGACAGCAGGAAGGCCACCTGCGCCGCCACCTCCTCGACCGTGATGAAGCGCGCCTTCGGGCCCTGCGGGTAATGGCCGAGCAGGCGGGAGAGATAGCCCTGCGGGTCGGCGCCGCCGAAACGCTCGGCCTGGCCGCGCAGCATCGGCGACAGGATGTCGGAGGGGCAGAGCGCGTTCACCCGCACCCCTTGCGGGGCGAGCTCGACCGCCAGCGCCTTGCTCATCGTCACCACGCCGCCCTTGGAGGCGCAGTAGATCGCGGCGCCGGCATTGCCCACCACGCCCGCGTCCGAGGCGATGTTGACGATGGCCCCGCCGGTTTCCACCAGCGCCGGGATGGCGCGGGCGCAGAGGAAGAAGCTGCCCTTCAGGTTCACGTCGAGGCAGAGATCCCAGTCCGCCTCGGTGGCCGCAGCGCTGTCGCCCTCGACCCAGACGCCGGCGCAGTTCACCAGCCCGTCGAGCCGCCCGAGCGATTCCAGCGCCTCGGCGACGATGCCCTCGCATTCGGCGGCGCGCCGGATGTCGCCGGGCAGGGGCAGGGCGTTGAGCGGCAGGGCGGTCTCGCCCAGCCGGGCGGGATCGAGATCGGTCAGCACCAGCGTGGCGCCGAGCGCGTGCAACTGCCGCGCCACCGCGCCGCCCACCCCGCCGGCCGCGCCGGAGACGAGGATGACCTTGCCGTCGAAGAGGCCGGGCGCGAAGACCATCAGTCGCCGATCTCCTCGATGCGGAAATCGCGCAGGACGCCGCGGGTGGCGGCGAACCAGGCGCTGTCGCGGGTGCGGGCCTGATGCGCGTCGAAGGCGGCGCGGTCGCGGAACGCCTCCATCACCTCGAAGGTGAGGGGATCGTCGGTCGCGGCGATGTCGAAGGACAGGCAGCCGGGTTCCGCGCGGGTGGCGGCGACGTGATCCGCCAGATGCGCCCGCACCGCCGCCGCCTCGTCCTCGGTCATGCAGACCATCTGACCGCGCAGCCGGATCATTCGAGCTCGATCGTCCCCGGCGGCTTGGAGGTCAGGTCGTAGAACACCCGGTTCACGCCCTTCACCTCGTTGATGATGCGGGTCATCGTCTCGCCGAGGAATTCGTGGCTGAAGGGATAGGTGTCGGCGGTCATGCCGTCCACGCTGGTCACCGCGCGGATCGCCACGGCGTAATCGTAGGTCCGCCCGTCGCCCATCACGCCCACGGTCTTCATCGGCAGGATGGCGGCGAAGGCCTGCCAGATCTCGTCGTAAAGCCCGTGCTTGCGGATCTGGTCGATATAGACCGCATCCGCCTTGCGCAGGATGTCGAGCTTCTCGCGGGTGATCTCGCCGGGGCAGCGGATGGCGAGGCCGGGGCCGGGGAAGGGATGGCGGCCGATGAATTTGGCCGGCAGCCCCAATTCGCGGCCCAGGGCGCGCACCTCGTCCTTGAAGAGTTCGCGCAACGGCTCGACCAGCTTCATGCCCATCTTCTCGGGCAGGCCGCCGACATTGTGGTGGCTCTTGATCGTCACCGAAGGCCCGCCGGAGAAGCTGACGCTTTCGATCACATCGGGATAGAGCGTGCCCTGCGCCAGGAAATCGGCGCCGCCGATGGCCTTGGCATGTTTCTCGAACACCTCGATGAACAGCCGGCCGATGGTCTTGCGCTTGGTTTCCGGGTCCGAGATGCCTTCGAGCGCGCCGAGAAACAGCTCGGATTCGTCGGCATGGATCAGCGGCAGGTTGTAGGCCTCGCGGAACATCGTCACGACTTCCTCGGCCTCGTTGAGCCGCATCAGCCCGTGATCGACGAAGACGCAGGTCAGCTGTTCGCCGATCGCCTCGTGGATCAGGATCGCGGCGACCGAGGAGTCGACCCCGCCCGACAGCGCGCAGATCACCTTGCGGTCGCCGACCTGTTCGCGGATCTTGGCGATGGCATCCTCGCGGTAGCTGGCCATGGTCCAGTCGCCGGTGAAGCCCGCCAGCCGCACGAAATTCTCGTAAAGCTTCGCGCCCTTCGGGGTGTGATGCACCTCGGGGTGGAACTGCACGGCATAGAACTGGCGCGCGGTGTCGGCGGTGACGGCGAAGGGGGCGTTGGGCGAGGTGCCGTAGACCTGAAAGCCCGGCGCCAGTTTCGACACATGGTCGCCGTGGCTCATCCAGACCTGTTCGTTGCCGGCGGCGAACCAGCCGTCGAGCAGCGGCAGCCGCTCGTCGGTCGGCGTCACGAAGGCGCGGCCGAATTCGGCGGTGCCATGGCCGCCTTCCACCGTGCCGCCGAGGCAGTGCATCATCACCTGCTGGCCGTAGCAGATGCCGAGGATCGGCACGCCCAGGTCGAACACCCCCGCCGGCGGCATCGGCGCGCCGTCCTGATAGACCGAGGCCGGGCCGCCCGACAGGATCACCGCCTTCGGCGCGAAGTCCCTGAGGAAAGCCGCGTCCACCCGGTTGAACGGATGGATTTCGCAATAGACCTTCAACTCGCGCAGGCGCCGCGCGATCAGCTGCGTGACCTGAGAGCCGAAGTCGATGATGAGCAGGCGTTGATGCGGATGTGTCATGCCCGCGCCATAGCTTCGCGGGGGCAGAATCGCAAGGCGGAATCGGGGCGGGAAAGGCCCGCCCCGCCGCGTGTCACTCGGCGCGGGCCTGCCGCTTGCGCTCGTGCGGATCGAGCTCGCGCTTGCGCAGCCGCACGATCTTCGGCGTGACCTCCACCAGTTCGTCGTCGTCGATATAGGCGATGGCCTCCTCAAGGCTCATCCGCACCGGCGGCGTCAGGCGCACCGCCTCGTCGGTGCCCGACGCGCGGACGTTGGTCAGCTTCTTGCCCTTCAGCGGGTTCACTTCCAGATCGTTGTCGCGCGAATGCTCGCCGATGATCATGCCGACATAGACCGCTTCCTGCGCGCCGATGAACATGCGCCCGCGCTCTTCGAGGTTCCACAGCGCATAGGCGACCGAGATGCCGTTCTCCATCGAGATCAGCACGCCCTGGCGGCGGCCCTGGATCGGGCCCTTGTGCGGCGCCCAGTCGTGGAAGATGCGGTTCAGCACGCCGGTGCCGCGCGTGTCGGTCAGGAACTGGCCGTGATAGCCGATCAGCCCGCGCGAGGGCACATGCGCCACGATCCGGGTCTTGCCGACGCCGGCGGGCTTCATCTCGACCAGCTCGCCCTTGCGCTCGCCGGTCAGCTTGTCGATCACCGCGCCGGAATATTCGTCATCGACATCGACGATGACCTCCTCGATGGGCTCCATGCGCTGTCCGTCGATCTCGCGGAAGATCACCCGCGGGCGCGAGATCGACAGTTCGAACCCCTCGCGGCGCATGTTCTCGATCAGCACGCCCA
>JBDHSR010000222.1:0-5979 GCA_039808305.1 Gemmobacter sp.
GGCGCCGAGGCGGCGCTGGCGCATCAGCCCGCGCTGGAGGCCGCGCTCCATACCGGCCTCGTCAATCGCGGCTGCCTGATCGCGCCCTTCCACAACATGATGCTGGTCAGCCCGGCGACGAAGAAGCGCCAGATCGACCGCCTCGTCGCCGCCTTCGACGAAATCCTCAGCGAACTGTTCGCCGCATGACCGAGACGCACAGCCCCTCCGGCTCCAGCCCGGCCGAGGCCGAGGCTTTCCTCGCCGCCCATCCCGAGATCGAGGCCATCGACATCGTGTTGCACGATTCGAACGGCATCGGCCGGGGCAAGATCATCCGGCGCCATGAACTCCTGTCCTTTTACCGCAATGGCCGGCATCTGCCGATCTCGATCCTCGGCCTCGACATCTGCGGCGAGGATGTGCACGAGACCGGGCTGATCTGGGATCAGGGCGATGGCGACCTGCGGGCCTGGCCGATCCCCGGCACGCTGAAGCCGCTGCACAAGTCCGACCCGCCGCGGGCCGAGGTGTTCATGTCGCTCTACACGCTGGAGGGCGACCGGATGACCTCCGACCCGCGCCACGCCCTACAGCGGCAGGTCGAGGCGCTGGCGGCGATGGGCCTGCATCCGGCGGGGGCGTTCGAGCTGGAATTCTTCCTGCTGGCCAACGAACGCGACGCGCAGGGCAAGATGGTGCCGGCGCGCGACGTGCTCGACGGCCGGCCCTCCAGCAAGACCGAGGTC
This sequence comes from Gemmobacter sp., assembly GCA_039808305.1. Classification (GTDB taxonomy): domain Bacteria; phylum Pseudomonadota; class Alphaproteobacteria; order Rhodobacterales; family Rhodobacteraceae; genus Gemmobacter. Next base: position 729 of record JBDHSR010000222.1, read on the forward strand.
TATTCGGTCGACCATCTGCACGGGATGCTGCCGCTCTTCTCCGACATCTACGCGGCGGCGGGGAAATCCGGGATCACGGCCGAGACGATGATCTCGGAATACGCGCCGGGCCAATACGAGCTGACGCTGCATTACCGCGCCGATGTGATGCAGGCGGCGGATGACCTGATGCGGCTGAAGCGCATCGTGCGGGCGCAGGCCCGCGCCCATGGCGTGACCGCCTGTTTCATGGCGAAACCGAACGAGGATTACGCCGGCTCGGGGATGCATTTCCACGTCTCCTTGCAGGACGATGCGGGCCGCAACGTCTTCATGGAGGAAACGGAAGGCCGCTGGTCCGACACGATCCTGCACGCGCTGGGCGGGTTGCGGGCGACCATGGGCGAAGCCATGCTGGTCTTCGCGCCGCACGCCAATAGCTGGCGCCGCTTCGCCGCGCAGTCCTACGCCCCGGTGGCGCCGACCTGGGGGGTGAACAACCGCTCCGTCGCGCTGCGCATCCCGGCGGGCGACATCAGGGCGCGCCGGATCGAGCATCGCCCCGCCGGGGTGGATGCCAATCCCTATCTGGTGGCGGCGACCGTGCTGGCCGGCATCCGCAAGGGGCTGGAAGACCGGCTCGACCCCGGCCCGGAAACCACCGGCAACGGCTATGAGGGCGGGCAGGACGCGCCGCCGATCCCGGTCGACTGGCGCTCGGCCATCGAGGCGGCGCGGGGCTCCGCCTTCCTCAGGGACGCGCTGGGCGAGGACATGCACCGCACCTTCACTGCCATCAAGGCGGCGGAATATGCCCGTGTGGCGCGCATCGTGTCGGAGGTCGATTTCGACCTCTACCTCCACACGGTCTGACATCCCGGCCGCGCGCCCGGCGCCGCCCGGGTCTTTCGAGTATTTGGGCAAGAAGCAAAGGCAGGACGCTTCAAGGGGAAGGATAAACGGCTCGCCGGCCGGGCGCCCGGGGGGCGCCGTTTTCCATCCCGCCTGACGGATCTTCTGCCTTTGCTTCTTGTCCAAATACTCAAGCGCCGCCGGGGATCCCGCGCGGTCAGCCGGTGAAGGCGCTTTCGGGCAGGCGCAGGATCAGGTTCGGGTCGGGGCAGATCTGTTGCCAGACATCGAGGAAACTCTCATGCCCGACGCCGAAGAAATTGCCGTCGCGCTGTTCCAGCAGGTCCGACATGATCTGGAAATGCAGATGCGGCGCCCAACCGCCATTCTCGGGCCAGTCGCCGAGATGGGCGATGACCTGACCGGGCTCGATTGCCTGTCCCGGCTGGCAAAGGCCGGGGAGGCTGGCGCCGAGATGGCCGTAGAGCGTCCAGAACCTTGTGCCGCCGCCCTCGTGTTCGAGGATCAGCGTATGGCCGTAATCCAGCGGGTCGGCATTGTAGACGACCGAATGCACCCGGCCCGGCAGGGGGGCATGGACCGGGGTGCCCGCCGGGGCGAAGATGTCGATGCCGAGATGGACCATCCGCCGCTCGGGGCTCGCCGCGTCGGCGAATTGCGCGGCGGTATAGACCGAACGCTTCTCGCACCAGGGCCCGAGGCCGTAATCGGCGCCCTGCGCGGCGAACCACCTATCGAAGGCCGGGTCGGAATAAGCGGGCATCTCGGGCATCTGGCCGCCGGACAGCAGGGCGATATGGCGGCTCGCCGCGATCTCGGGGCGGAAGAGGGGCGCGGGGTCGGCGGCGGCGAGGTGATCCACCACCAGCTTCGCGTTGCGGGTGGCGGGCAGGCCCGCGCCCGCGCGCAGCAGGCAGCCGAGCAATCCCTGATCGACCGAGGCCAGCCGCGCCGCCTCCGGCGCGTCGCCGAGGGCGGCGCGGATCGCGGGCAGCGCGGTTTCGGCCTCGGCCGGGCCGAGGCCGGTGCCGGCCTTGCGCAGCGCGCCGTAAAGGTCGTCCTGCCCGGCCAGCGCGGCGGCGATGCGGTCGGCGTCAATCATCACGGTCCTCCTCAGATGCGGCGGCGGGCGCGCAAGGCGGCGCCGATCGTGCCATCGTCCAGATAGTCGAGCTCGCCCCCCACCGGCACGCCCTGCGCCAGCGAGGAGACCTGCACCCCGGTCGGCGCCAGCGCGTCGGCGAGGTAATGCGCGGTGGTCTGGCCGTCCACCGTGGCGTTGAGCGCGAGGATGACCTCCTGCGTGCCTTCCTCTCGCACGCGGGCGACGAGGCGGGGGATGCGCAGCTCCTCCGGCCCCACGCTGTCGAGCGCCGAAAGCGTGCCGCCCAGCACATGATAGCGGCCGCGGAACACGCCCGCCCGCTCCATCGCCCAGAGATCGGCCACATCCTCGACCACGCAGATCTCGCCGGTGGCGCGCCGCGCGTCGGCGCAGATCGGGCAAAGGTCGGCGGTGCCGATATTGCCGCAGACCGTGCAGTCGCGGGCGGTCAGCGCCACATGCGCCATCGCCTGCGCCAGGGGCGCCATCAGCGGCCCGCGCTTCTTCAGCAGCGTCAGCACCGCGCGCCGGGCCGAGCGCGGCCCGAGGCCGGGAAGCCGGGCCATCAGCCCGATCAGATCCTCGATGTCGGAGGGGGCGGCCATCAGAAGGGCAGCTTGAAATCCGGCGGCAGGCCGAGGCCCTCGGTCAGCTTCGCCATCTCCTGCTGGCCGCGCGCGGCGGCCTTGGCCTGCGCCTCCTTCAGCGCGGCGATGATCAGATCCTCGACCACTTCCTTTTCCGAGGGGACGAGGATCGCCGGGTCGATGTCGAGCCCGGTGATCTCGCCCTTCGCGGTGCAGCGCGCCTTGACGAGCCCGGCGCCGGCCTCGCCCATGACCACGGTGCGCGACAGGCTGTCCTGCAACTCGGCCATTTTGGCCTGCATCTCCTGCGCGGCCTTCATCATCTTGGCCATGTCGCCCAGACCGCCCAAACCCTTCAGCATGGTGTTCCCCTCTCGTTCATGTCGGGAAGATAGGTGTGGTGCGGGGCCGGCGCAAATTGCTTCGGCGCGATCCGCGAAACTTTTCGGTCAGTCTTCCTCGAACGGGTCCCATTCGTCCTCGACCTCGGGCAGGGCCTGAAGCGCCGCCTCCTGCGCCAGCGCCTCGGGGCTGCGGATGTCGGTGATCCGCGCGCCGGGGAAGGTGGCCAGCACGGCTTGCACCAGCGGGTTCTCCAGCGCCTCGGCCTCGGCCGCCAGCCGCTCGGCGTCGCGCGCCTCGGCCACGGTCGGCGCGCCGCCGGAGCCCACGACCGAGACGCCCCAGCGCGCGCCGGTCCAGCCTTGCAGCCGCTGCGACAGCCGCGCCGCGAGATCGGGCGGCGCGTCCTGCGCCGGTTCGAACTCGATCCGGCCGGGGGCGTATTTCGCCAGCCGGACATGCGCCTCGACCTCGAACAGAAGCTTCATGTCACGCTTTTCGCGGATCAGGTCGAGCACATGGTCGAAGGTCGCATAGCCGCGCAGCGCATCGTGCGAAAGCGCGAGCGCGGCGGCACCGCCGGCCATCGCGGGCCCCATGGCGGGGCCGCGCGCGGGGGCCATCATCCGGGCGGGGGCGTGGGTCATGCCGCCGCCGCCCCCTGCCGGGGCGCCGCCGCCCGGCTGCACCGGCGGGGGCCCCGATTGCAGGCGGCGCAGCAGCGCCTCGGGGTCGGGCAGGTCGGCGACATGGGTGAGGCGGATCACCGCCATCTCGGCCGCCATCATGGCGTTGGGGGCAAGCCCCACCTCCTCGATGGCCTTGAGCAGCATCTGCCACATCCGGGTCAGCACCCGCATCGGCAGCCGCCCCGCCATGTCGAGGCCGCGCGCCCGTTCGTCGGGCGGCACGGTCGGGTCTTCCGCCGCTTCGGGGGTGATCTTGATGACGGAAATCCAGTGGGTGATCTCGGCCAGATCGCGCAGCACCGCCATCGGGTCGGCGCCGTCGGAATATTGCGCCGAAAGCTCGGCCAGCGCGGCGGGGGCGTCGCCCCGCATCACCATGTCGAACAGATCGAGCGTGCGGCCCCGGTCGGCCAGCCCCAGCATGGCGCGCACCTGATCGGCGGTTGTTTCGCCCGCACCATGGGCGATCGCCTGATCAAGGAGCGAGGTCGCGTCGCGGGCCGAGCCTTCGGCGGCGCGGGTGATCAGCGCCAGCGCCTCGTCGGTGATCCGCGCGGCCTCGGCGCCGGCGATGCGGCGCAGGAGGCCCAGCATCACCTCCGGCTCGATCCGCTTCAGGTCGAAGCGCTGGCAGCGGCTGAGCACGGTGACCGGCACCTTGCGGATCTCGGTGGTGGCGAAGATGAATTTCACATGCGGCGGCGGTTCCTCCAGCGTCTTGAGCAGCGCGTTGAACGCGCTGTTCGACAGCATGTGAACCTCGTCGATGATGTAGATCTTGTAGCGGGCCGAGGCCGCCCGGTAATGCACGGAATCGATGATCTCGCGGATGTCGTTCACGCCGGTGCGCGAGGCCGCGTCCATCTCCAGCACGTCGACATGGCGGCCCTCGGCGATGGCGCGGCACTGGTCGCAGATCCCGCAGGGCTCCACCGTCGGCCCGCCGGTGCCGTCGGGGCCGACGCAGTTCAGCCCCTTGGCGATGATGCGCGCGGTGGTGGTCTTTCCGGTGCCGCGGATGCCGGTCATGATGAAGGCGTGGGCGATGCGGTCGGCCGCGAAGGCGTTCCTCAGCGTACGCACCATCGCCTCCTGCCCGACCAGATCGGCGAAGGTTTCGGGGCGGTATTTGCGGGCCAGAACCTGATAGGCCGGCGCTTCGGTCTCGGACATGGAATTTCCCGGTTTCTCCGGCGCTACCCTATGTCCCCGCGCGGGCGCCGTCCACCCGCTTGCCAAGCGCCGCGCGAAAGCGCACCATCGCCGCGAAGGAGGACGTCATGCTCGAAATCAGCCCGGCCAAAGTGGTTCACATCATCTACCAGTCGCGGGAGGGCGGCATGGCGGAGCGCGAGCTGCATGAGTTCATCCGGGGCCTGAACGAGGACGAGCAGGCGCATCTGGTGGCGCTGGCCTGGATCGGGCGCGGGGTCTACGAGGCGGGGGATTTCTCCGAGGCGGTGAACACCGCCTATGCCGAACGCTCGGCCCCGACCGACCGCTACCTGATGGGGATGCCGCATCTGGCCGAGAATCTGGAAGCGGGGCTGGAGGCGATGGGGGTCGATGTGAGCGCCGAGGAAGAGGATTTCCTGCGCGATCACTGACCGGGGCAGGGCGGTTCGTTGCAGCCTTGGGGTTTCTCCGGCGCGGTTCGGGCGGCCGATCTTTGTGTC
>JBDHSR010000223.1:0-5957 GCA_039808305.1 Gemmobacter sp.
TCTGCGGAAATATCTTGCAACCGATTACATCGCGCGTCTATCCTGAATGAAACCGATTACATCCGCCAGACTCAGGGAGGAGCCGATGCGGACGATCAAGGGGCCCGGCCTCTTTCTCGCGCAATTCGCGGGCGACGCGGCGCCGTTCCATTCCCTCGACGCCATCACCCGCTGGGCGGCGGATTGCGGCTACAAGGGCGTGCAGATCCCGACATGGGACGCAAGGCTGTTCGATCTGGACCGCGCCGCCGCCTCGCAGGATTATTGCGACGAGGTGAAGGGGATCGCCGCCGGCAACGGCGTGGCGATCACCGAGCTTTCCACCCATCTCCAGGGCCAGTTGGTCGCGGTGCATCCGGCCTATGACGCGGCCTTCGACGGCTTCGCGGCGCCCGAGGTGCGCGGCAACCCGAAGGCGCGGCAGGAATGGGCGGTGGATCAGGTGCGGAAGGCGCTGACCGCCTCGCGCCGGCTCGGCCTTTCGGCGATGGCGTCGTTTTCCGGCGCGCTGGCCTGGCCCTATGTCTATCCCTGGCCGCAACGCCCCGCCGGATTGATCGAGGAAGCCTTCGACGAGCTCGCCCGCCGCTGGCGCCCGATCCTCGACCATGCCGAGGATCACGGCATCGACATCTGCTACGAGATCCATCCCGGCGAGGATCTGCATGACGGCATCAGCTACGAGATGTTCCTCGACCGCACCGGCCACCACGCGCGGGCCTGCATGCTCTACGACCCGTCGCATTACATCCTGCAACATCTGGATTATCTGGCGAATATCGACATCTACCACGAGCGGATCCGCATGTTCCACGTCAAGGATGCCGAGTTGAACCCCACGGGGCGGCAGGGCGTCTATGGCGGCTACCAGCCCTGGGTGGATCGTGCCGGGCGGTTCCGCTCGCTGGGCGACGGGCAGGTGGATTTCGGCGGCGTCTTCTCGAAGCTCACGCAATACGGCTTCGACGGCTGGGCGGTGGTGGAATGGGAATGCTGCCTGAAACACCCCGAGGACGGCGCGCGGGAAGGCGCGGCCTTCGTCGAGGCGCATATCATCCGGGTGACCGAGAAGGCGTTCGACGATTTCGCGGCGGGCGGCGCCGACCGGGCGGCGAACCGCCGGATGCTCGGGCTGGAGGGCTGAGGTGATGGAGCCGATCCGGCTGGGCATGGTGGGCGGCGGTCAGGGGGCCTTCATCGGCGGCGTCCACCGCATCGCGGCGCGGCTCGACGGGCGGTTCCGGCTGGTGGCGGGGGCGCTTTCCTCCGATCCGGCGCGGGCGGCGGCCTCGGCGGCGGAGCTGGGGCTCGCGCGGTCCTATGACGATTTCCGCCGCATGGCCGCGGCCGAGGCGCGGCGCAAGGACGGGATCGAGGCGGTGGCCATCGTCACCCCCAACCACATGCACGCCGCCCCCGCCATCGCGTTCCTGAAGCGCGGCATCCATGTGATCTGCGACAAGCCGCTGACCGCCACCATGGCCGAGGCGAAGAAGCTCGCAAAGGCGGCGGAGGCGTCGCGGGCGCTGTTCATCCTGACCCACAACTATACCGGCTATCCGCTGATCCGGCAGGCCCGCGCCATGGTGGCGCGCGGCGATCTGGGCGCGATCCGGCTGGTGCAGGTGGAATATGCGCAGGACTGGCTGACCGAGGCCGTCCAGAGCAAGCAGGCCGATTGGCGCACCGATCCGGCGCGCTCCGGCCTCGGCGGCGCCTTGGGCGACATCGGCACCCATGCCTTCAACCTCGCCGCCTTCGTCACGGGGATGGAGCCGCAGGCGCTGGCCGCCGATCTGTCAAGCTTCGTGCCGGGCCGGGCGCTCGACGACAACGCCCATGTGATGCTGCGCTATGCGGGCGGCGCGAAGGGGATGCTCTGGGCCAGCCAGGTCGCGCCGGGGCACGAGAACGGGCTGCGGCTGCGGGTCTATGGCGACAAGGGCGGGCTGGACTGGGGGCAGGAGAACCCCAACCAACTCTGGTTCACGCCCTTCGGCGAACCGAAGCGGCTCTTGACCCGCAACGGCGCCGGGGCCGATCCGGTGGCCGCGCGGCTGAGCCGCACCCCCGCCGGCCATCCCGAGGGCTATCTGGAAGGCTTCGCCAATATCTATGCCGAGGCCGCCCGCGCCATCCGCGCCCGGCAAGCCGGCGAGCCGGTGCCGGAGGAGGTGCTTTACCCCGGCCTGTCCGACGGGCTGAAGGGGATGCGCTTCGTCGAGGCTTGCGTGCGTTCCGCCCGCCGCAACTCCGCCTGGGTCGCGCTATGACCCCCGCCCTCGCCCTGCGGGACGTGAAGAAGAGCTTCGGCCCGATCGAGGTGCTGCACGGCATCGACTTCGCGCTTCTGCCCGGCGAGGTCCACGCGCTGATCGGCGAGAACGGCGCGGGCAAATCCACCATCATGAAGATCCTCGGCGGCTTCCTCGCCCCCTCCTCGGGGCAGGTGCTGCTGGACGGCCGGCCCGCCCCCTGGCGCAGCGGCGCCGAGGCCGAGGCGCTGGGTGTCGTCGTCATCCATCAGGAATTCAACCTCGCCGCCGATCTGACGGTGGCCGAGAACATCTGGCTCGGCCGCGAGAAGGGCGGGCTTTTCCTCGACCACAAGGCGATGCGGGCGGGGGCGCAGGCGCTGCTCGACCAGCTCGAATGCCGGGTCGGCCCCGATGCCCGCATCCGCGACCTGCCGGTCTCCGACCGCCAGATGGTCGAGATCGCCAAGGCGCTCAGCCGCAACGCGCGGGTGCTGATCATGGACGAACCCTCCGCCGTGCTGACCCGGCGCGAGGTCGAGGTGCTGTTCCGCCAGATCGAGCGGCTGCGGGCGCAGGGGGTGGCGCTGCTCTACACCTCGCACCGGCTGGACGAGGTGAGCCGGCTGGCCGACCGCATCACCGTGCTGCGCGACGGCGCCGTGGTGCGGCGCGCCCTGCGCGGCGAGCTGACCGAGGACGGCATGGCGACGGCGATGGTCGGGCGCGATCTGGCCGACATCTTCCCGCCCCGCCGCCACGAGCTCGGCCCCGTGGTGCTGGAGGTCGAGGGCTTCGACGTGCCGCCGCTGGTCGAGGGGGTGAGCCTGTCGCTGCGCCGGGGCGAGGTGCTGGGCATCTCCGGCCTCGTCGGCGCCGGGCGGACGGAACTCGCCGAGGGGCTGGCCGGCCTGCGCCCGCATCGCGGCACGCTGCGCCGCGACGGGCGGACGGTCGCCCTGCGCTCGCCCGCCGACGCGGCGCGCCACGGCATCGCCTATCTGACCGAGGACCGCAAGGAACGCGGCCTCCTGCTCGACAAGACCCTGCGCGAGAACCTGACGCTTTCCACCCTCGCCCGTTTCGGCCGGATGCTGATCTCGCGCCCCGCCGAGGAGGCGGCGCTGACCCGGGCCATCGCCGATTTCGACATCCGCGCGCCAAGGCGCGAGATGGCGGTGGGCAACCTTTCGGGCGGCAACCAGCAGAAGCTGCTGCTCGCCAAGACCATGCTGCCCGAGCCGCGCATCGTCATCATCGACGAGCCGACGCGCGGCATCGACATCGGCACCAAAAGCCAGATCTACCATTTCATCGACCGCCTCGCCCGCGAGGGGCTGAGCGTCATCGTCATCTCCTCCGACATGCCGGAGATCCTCGGCCTGTCCGACCGCGTGCTGGTGATGCGGCAGGGCCGGGTGGCGGGCGAGCTCACCGGCGCGGAGATCACCGAGACCGCCATCGTCCGGCTGGTCATGGGTACAAATGGGGGCACAACCGGGGAACCCGCCGATGCGTAACCTGTCGCTTTCCACCCTCGGGCCGCTGGCCGCGCTGATCCTGCTGGTGGTGCTGGGCGCCTTCCTGAACGAGAATTTCCTGTCGCAGGGCAATATCACCAACGTCCTGGCGCGTTCGGCCTTCATCGGCATGATCGCGGTGGGGATGACCTTCGTCATCACCTCGGGGGGCCTCGACCTGTCGGTGGGGTCGATGGCGGCCTTCATCGCCGGGATGATGATCCTCGCCATGAACGCCATGCTGCCGGGCCTGGGCGTCGGGGTGCCGCTGGTGCTGGCCGGCATGGCGGTGGCGCTGGGGGTCGGCCTGCTCGCCGGTCTCGGCAACGGGCTGCTGGTCACCCGCGCCGGGATCGAGCCCTTCATCGTCACGCTGGGCACCATGGGCATCTTCCGCAGCCTGGTGACCTGGATCGCCGATGGCGGCACGCTCTCGCTCGATTTCGAGGCGCGGCAGTTCTACCGCCCGGTCTATTACGGCGGGGTCTTCGGCATCACCTGGCCGATCATCACCTTCGCCCTCGTCGCCATCGCGGGCGAGATCGCCATGCGCCACACCCGCTTCGGCCGCTACTGCGAGGCCATCGGATCGAACGACAAGGTGGCGCGCTATTCGGCGGTGAAGGTGGAGCGGGTGCAGCTTTTCACCTATGTCCTGCTGGGCCTGCTGGTCGGCCTCGCAACCATCCTTTATGTCCCCCGCCTCGGCTCGGCCTCGGGCTCCACCGGGCTTCTGTGGGAGCTGGAGGCCATCGCCGCCGTCATCATCGGCGGCACCGCGCTGAAGGGCGGTTACGGAAGGGTCTGGGGCACGGTGGTCGGCGTGCTGATCCTCAGCCTGATCGACAATATCCTGAACCTCGCCGATCTCGTCTCGCCTTATCTCAACGGCGCCATCCAGGGCGTCATCATCGTGCTCGCCGTTGTGTTGCAACGCGGGAAATCCGCCGCCGAAACGCGGTGATCCAGCCGCCGCCCCGGCGGCCCCAAGGGAGGAAATGCCATGAAACGCAGACAGTTCTTCGGCGCCACCGCCGCGCTCGCCATGACCGTGGGTCTGGCCACCGGCGCGGCCGCGCAGGAGCAGACCTATACCATCGGCGTGTCGATCCCCTCGGCCACCCATGGCTTCATGGGCGGGCTGAACTGGCACGCGCAGGATACGATCAAGCGGCTGGAGGCCACCTATCCCAACCTGAAATTCGTGCTGGCGACGGCGGGCGAGGCCGGCAAGCAGGTCGACGACATCGAGGACATGCTGGCCACCCGCAATATCGACGGCCTCGTCGTCCTGCCCTTCGAGAGCGAGCCGCTGACCGGCCCGGTGAAGGCGGTGAAGGATGCCGGCAAATGGGTGACCGTGGTCGATCGCGGCCTGTCGCAACCCGGCATCGAGGATCTTTACGTCTCGGGCGACAACACCGCCTTCGGCCGCGTCGCCGGCGAGTATTTCCGCGCCAACCTGCCCGCCGAGGCGAAGATCGTGATCCTGCGCGGCATCCCCACCACGCTCGACAACGAGCGGGTGGAGGCGTTCGAGAAGGCGCTGGAGGGCTCGGGCATCGAGATCCTCGACAAGCAGCACGGCAACTGGAACCGCGACGACGCCTTCACCGTGATGCAGGACTACCTGTCGAAATATCCCAAGATCGACGCGGTATGGGCGGCGGATGACGACATGGCGCTCGGCGTGATGGAGGCGATCGACGCCGCCGGCCGCAAGGACGAGATGTGGATCATCGGCGGCGCCGGGATGAAGGAGATCGTGAAGCGCGTCATGGACGGCGACAAGCAGGTGCCGGTGGACGTGACCTATCCGCCCGCCCAGATCTCGGCCGCCATCGAGATGACGGCGCTGCGCTTCGTCTCCTCGACCCCGGTCTACGGCAAGTTCATCATCGGCTCGACCCTGATCACGCCGGAGAACGCGGCGCAGTTCTACTTCCCCGACAGCCCGTTCTGAGGCCGGCGGGGCTTCCGCTCCGGGGAGGGGCGAAACCGGATGCCGCCAAGTTCCCTGCGGCATCGGGCCGGCCGCCCCCTAAGAGAGGCGCCTCCAGCGGAGGCGCCTCTCCCGCCATTCCGGTCGCAGCACCAAGCCGCCCGGTATCCCGCCTGTTGCCACCGGACACCCGGAAGGGCTACCGCCCCTCTCGAAGGCCCGTCCGTCGGAAAGGCAGGA
>JBDHSR010000224.1:0-5936 GCA_039808305.1 Gemmobacter sp.
GGCGAAGCCTCACGGGCCAGATCCCAGGCCTTGCGCATGACGGTGGGCAGGCTGGCGGGGCGGAAGCCGGTGACGAAGGCGCCGCGGTCCGGGGCGGCCGTGCTGGTGGCGGTCAGCACGGTCAGGATCAGGTGGAAATGGGTGAAGGTATGGCGCACCTCGCCCGCCTCGCGCCACTCGGCCGCAAGGGGCGCAGGCAGGGCGGTGCCGTCCCAGCCGGAGGTCGGAAAGCCCGCCATGCCGCCCAGCAGGCCCGATTGCGGCCGCTCTTCCAGCAGCACCGCGCCGTCGGGGCGGAAGGCGAGCCAGAGCGTGCCGCGCCGCAGCGGCTTTTCCGGCTTCGGCGCCTTGCGCGGCAGCTCCGCCTGAACCCCGGCGGCGCGGGCGGCGCAGGGCGCCGACCAGGGGCAGATGCCGCAGGCCGGGCTGCGCGGGGTGCAGATCGTCGCGCCGAGATCCATCACCGCCTGCGCATAGTCGCCGGGACGCGCGCGCGGGGTCAGCGCGGCGGCCAGCGCCACCAGCACCGGCTTGGCCTGCGGCAGCGGCGTCTCCACCCGGTGCAGCCGGGCCATCACCCGCTCCACATTGCCGTCGACCACGGTTTCCGGCCGGTCGAAGGCGATGGCCGCCACCGCCGCCGCCGTATAGGGGCCGATGCCGGGCAGCGAAAGCAGCGCCTCGCGGCTGTCGGGGAAGCGCCCGCCATGCTGCCCGGCCACCGCGCGGGCGCATTTCAGCAGGTTGCGGGCGCGGGCGTAATAGCCGAGGCCGGCCCATTCCGCCATCACCTCGGCATCCTCGGCCGCCGCCAGATCGCCGACCGTCGGCCAGCGCGCGGTGAAGCGGCGGAAATAGTCGCGCACCGCCGCCACCGTGGTCTGTTGCAGCATGACCTCCGACAGCCAGACCCGGTACGGGTCCGGCCGCCCGCCCGCGCCCGGCGGCACCCGCCACGGCATCGAGCGGTGATGCCGGTCATACCAGACCAGCAGATCCTCCGCCGTCGCCTCAGGCAAGATGCGGCCGGAAGGCGGCGACGACCTGTTCATAGACGGCGCGCTTGAAGGGCACGATGGAGGCGATCATCTCGTCGGCCCGGCTCCATTGCCAGCGGTCGAATTCGGGATGCTCGGTGGCGATGTCCACCTGGTCGTCGCGGCCGAGGAAGCGGAACAGGAACCATTTCTGCTTCTGCCCGCGATATTTGCCGCCCCAGACCTTGCCGAGCAGCTCCGGCGGCAGGTCGTAGGTCACCCAGTCCTTCGTCTTTTCGACGAATTCGACCAGATCGGCGGTGATGCCGGTCTCCTCCCACAGCTCGCGCAGCGCGGCCGCGCGCGGCTTCTCGCCGGCGTCGATGCCGCCCTGCGGCATCTGCCAGGCGGGCAGCGCGCTGTCGCGGCGGTTGCCGGTGAAGATCAGGCCCTGCGGGTTGACGAGCATCACCCCCACGCAGGGCCGGTAGGGCAGGCCTTCCGCCATCATTCCGCCTTGGGCGCGATGGCGGAGGCGCCCTTCAGGATGTCCACCGCATAGGCGAGCTGGTAATCCTCGTCGCGCAGCTTGGCGGCCTCGGCGGCGGCCTCCTGCTCTTCCTGATACTGGCGCTTCTCGTCCTCGGTCATGCTGTCATTCGACAGCACGCCGCGCAGATCGGCCTCGCCGCGCGCCTTGGCCTCGGCCGCGGCGGCGGCCGCCGCCGCCTCGGTGCCCTCTTCGCCCGCCTTCTTCACCGGCTGGTTCACCACGATGTCGGGCGAGATGCCGAGCGCCTGGATCGAGCGGCCGGAGGGCGTGTAATAGCGCGCCGTGGTCAGCCGCATCGCCCCGTCGCCGCGCAGCGGGATGACCGACTGCACCGAGCCCTTGCCGAAGCTCTTGGTGCCGACGACGATCGCCCGGCGGTGGTCCTGCAAGGCGCCCGACACGATCTCGGAGGCCGAGGCGGAGCCGCCGTTGATCAGCACCACCATCGGCTTGCCGCCGATCAGGTCGCCCGCCTCCGCGTTGAACCGCTCGCCATCCTGCGGCTTGCGGCCGCGCGTCGAGACGATCTCGCCCTTGTCGAGGAAGGCGTCGGAGACCTTGATCGCCTGGGTGAGCAACCCGCCCGGATTGTTGCGCAGGTCGAGCACGAGGCCGTTCACCTTGTCCATGCCGCCGATCTGCTCGGCCGCCTTCTTCAGCTCGGCCTCCAGCCCCGGATAGGTCTGGTCGTTGAAGGTGGTCAGGCGGATCACCACGGTATCGCCCACCACCCGGCCCTTGGCGGCGGTCAGCTTGATGGTGTCGCGGATGATCGAGACGTCGAACGGCTCCTGCACACCCTCGCGCACCACGGTGATGATGATCTCCGATCCCACCTCGCCGCGCATCTTGTCGACCGCCTGGTCGAGCGTCAGGCCCAGCACGCTCTCGCCGTTCACATGGGTGATGAAGTCGCCGGCCTGGATGCCCGCCTTGTCGGCCGGCGTGTCGTCCATCGGCGAGACGACCTTGATGAACCCCTCCTCCTGCGTGACCTCGATGCCGAGCCCGCCGAACTCGCCGCGGGTCTGCACCTGCATGTCGTCGAAATCCTTCGCCGGCAGGTAGTTGGAATGCGGGTCGAGCGAGGTGAGCATGCCGTTGATCGCCGCCTCGATCAGCTTCTTGCTGTCGACCTCCTCGACATATTCGGCGCGGATGCGCTCGAAGATGTCGCCGAACAGGTCGAGCTGTTCGTAGACCGAGGCGGATTTCTGCGCCTCCTGCGCGATGAGGGGGCCCGCCACCTGCGTCGTCAGGAGCGCCCCCGCCACGGTGCCGGTCAGCACGGACAACATGAATTTCTTCATCGTCTTGGTCATTCCCTTCCTCAAGGCTCCTGCTGAGCCCCGGCCAATGCCGCCGTCGCCTCGAACCAGGGCAGCGGATTCACCGGCTCGCCGCCCTGCCGCAATTCCACATAGAGCGTTTCGGTATCCCGCGCGCCCCCGCCATCCTGTGCCGAGACCAGCACCTCGTCCATCCCCGGCTCGCCGCCGCCCATCAGGCCGAGCGGCGCGCCCGCCGCCACCACCTCGCCCGTCTCGCCATAGACGGTATCGAGCCCGGCGAGAACGAGAAGATAGCCCGCGCCCGGCTCCAGGATCATCACGTTTCCGAAATTGAGCAGCGGGCCGCGATAGCGGATGGTGCCGGACCAGGGCGCGGTGACCAGCGCGCGCTTGCGGGCGGCCAGCACCATGCCGGGGCGGCGCACGCCCGAGCCGTCGGCCTCGTCGGGGCGGCGCAGCAGCGTGCCCAGCACCGGCAGCGGCAGCTTGCCATGGGCGAAACCGAAATCCTCTATATCCTCCGCCTCGACCTCGTTCAGCGCGAGGCCGGCGGCGAAGGCGTCGAGCGTGTCGGCGCTTTCCAGCAGGCCCTTCAGCACTTCGGGGTCCTCGGTGAAGCGCTTCGGCAATTGCGTCCGGTCGGAGATCGCCTGGCTCAGCGCGGTGCGGGCCTCCTGCGCGGCGCTGAGCCCCTCGGTCAGCGTCCGCCCCGCCGAGGTCTGGAGCGCGCGCAGGTCGCGCACCTCCTGCAACTGGGCGCGCATCGTCTCGGCCTCGGCCTGGAGCGCGGGGGTCACATCGGCGATCATCATCCCCGAGCGCACGGTGCCGAGCGGGCCGGAGGGATGCAGCAGCAGCAGCGGCGCCGGATCGGCCTCCATCCGGCTCAGCACGCCGACGAGCTGCGCCACCCGGTCGCGCTTGGCCTCGAATTGCAGAAGCAGCGTCTGCTCGCGGATCGAGGCCTGCCTGAGGCTCTCGCGCAGCGCGGTCAGGCCCTGCTCATAGGCGGTGATGGTCTGGGTCAGCGCCTGCACCCGGTCGCGCGCCGCCTTCGCCTTGTCGAGCGCCGCGACCGCCTGTTGCAGATTGGCCGCCGCCGCCTGCGCCTGCTGCGCCACGCTCTGCTGCGCCCCGGCGGGCGCGGCGGCGAGGGCGAGCGTCAGGACGAGGGGGGCGAGGCGGCGCATCCGGGGTCAGGCCAGCAGGCTCCGCCCGGTCATCTCGGGCGGTTGCGGCAGGCCCATCAGGGCGAGCAGCGTGGGGGCCAGATCGGCCAGCCGCCCGCCGGGCCGCAGCCGCGCCCCCGCCGGGCCGCCGACGAGGATCACCGGCACCGGGTTGGTGGTATGCGCGGTATGTGGCCCGCCGGTCTGCGGATCGACCATGGTTTCGCAATTGCCGTGATCGGCGGTGACGATCATCGCGCCCCCGGCCTTCTCCAGCGCGTCGAGCGCCCGGCCGAGGCCGTCATCCACCGCCTCGCAGGCCTTTATCGCCGCCGGCAGACTGCCGGTATGGCCCACCATGTCCGGGTTGGCGAAGTTCACCACGATCAGGTCGTAGCCCTGTCCGATGGCGGCGACCAGGCGGTCGGCCACCTCGGGCTCGCTCATCTCCGGTTGCAGGTCGTAGGTGGCGACCTTGGGCGAGAGCGGCATGAAGCGCTCCTCGCCCGGCGCCGGGGTCTCCTTGCCGCCGTTCAGGAAGAAGGTGACATGCGGGTATTTCTCGGTCTCCGCCAGCCGGAACTGGCTGCGGCCGTGTTTCGCCACCCATTCGCCCAGCGTGTTCACGATGTCCTGCTTCGGATAGCAGGTGGTCATGAAAGCGTTATGGCGGGCCGAATAATCCACCATGCCGAGCAGCGCCGCCCAATGCGGGCGCGCCGCCGGGAAGCCGTCGAATTCCGGCGCGCCGAGGGCGAGCAGGATCTCCCGCGCCCGGTCGGCGCGGAAATTGAGGCAGAAGAAGCCGTCGCCGTCTTGCGCGCCGGCATAGTCGCCGACCACGGTGGGCTGGATGAACTCGTCGGTCTCGCCGCGCTGATAGGCGGCGTCGACGGCGCGGGCGGGGGTGATGGCGTGTTCCCCCTCGGCCTTCACCATGGCGTCGAAGGCGCGCTCCACCCGTTCCCAGCGGTTGTCGCGGTCCATCGCCCAGTAGCGGCCGATCACCGTGCCGACGCGCGCGCCCTCCGGCAGCCCCTCCGACAGTTCGCGGATGAAGGTCACGGCGGAGGAGGGGGCCACGTCGCGCCCGTCGGTGATCGCGTGCAGCACCACCGGGACGCCCGCGCCCGCCACCGCCCGGCAGGCCGCCAGCACATGCTGGATATGGCCATGCACCCCGCCATCCGACACCACGCCCATCAGATGCGCGGTGCCGCCGGTGGCTTTCAGCCGGGCGATGAAGTCGAGCAGCGCCGGGTTGCGGAAGAAGCTGCCATCCTCGATCGCGAGGTCGATCTGGCCCAGATCCATCGCCACCACCCGGCCGGCGCCGATATTGGTATGGCCGACCTCGGAATTGCCCATCTGCCCGGTGGGCAGGCCGACATCGGGGCCATGGGTGATCAGCAGCTCATGCGGGCATTCGGTCCAGATCCGGTCGAAATGCGGCGTATGGGCGAGCGCGGGGGCATTGGCCGCGCGCTCTTCCCGGTGGCCCCAGCCATCCAGAATGCACAGAATGACGGGTTTCGGGGTGGTCATGCGCTGCCCTTTCTTGCCTCGGGCGGGTTTTACGCCGGGCCGGGCCGGGCCGCAACCGCGCTCACGGCTTCTTGGGGGCCTCGGCCGCCGCTTTCAGCCGGGCGAGAAGCTGCGCCTTGTCGGTTTGCGCGCCGAAGGGGTTCTTCGCGCTACCCTTGGCGTTGTGCTCCTTGTGGCGCGGCGCCTTCTTCGCCGGTTTCGCGCTGCCGGATTTGCCGTAGTCCATCGCCTGTGCCCCTTCTTGCCGCTCCGCCCCTATCTAGGCCGGATCGCCCCGCGCCGCAACCGAGGCTCCGGGGGGTAGCCTGTTCGAATGGGCTCCCGCTTGCGAGGGCATCCCACGCCCGGAAGCAAGACGCGTCCCGCGCCGCCCGACAGCGCCCGGCTGGCCCCCAAGGGT
>JBDHSR010000225.1:0-5936 GCA_039808305.1 Gemmobacter sp.
GCGCACCAAGGGTCTCGCGAAAGCCGCCAAGAAGGCCGACCGCGTGGCGGCCGAGGGGCTGATCGGGGTCGCCGTGTCGAACGGGCGCGGCGTCGCGGTCGAGATCAACTCGGAAACCGACTTCGTGGCGAAGAACGCCGATTTCCAGGACCTCGTGCGCGAGGTCGCCAAGGTCGCGCTCCAGACCGGCGAGTCGGTCGAGGTGGTGAAGGCCGCCGACCTGAACGGCGAGACGGTGGAAACCGTGATCACCAATGCCATCGCCCGCATCGGCGAGAACATGACCTTCCGCCGCCTGCACGTTCTGGAAGGCGACACCGTGGTCTCCTACGTCCATAACGCCGCCGCCGAGGGTCTCGGCAAGATCGGCGTGCTGGTCGCGGTGAAGGGGCCGGAGGCCAAGGCGCAGGAGATCGGCAAGCAGTTCGCCATGCATATCGCCGCCACCTCGCCGCTGTCGCTGTCGGAGGCGACGCTCGACCCGGCGATCGTGGAGCGCGAGCTTCAGGTGCAGACCGCCAAGGCGCTGGAAGAGAACGCGACCTCGGCCAAGCCGAAGCCGGAGCAGGTGATCCACAACAACATCATCCCGGGCCGGATGAAGAAATTCCTCGCCGAGAACACGCTGCTCGGCCAGGCTTTCGTCATCAATCCCGACCTGACGGTGGAACAGGCCGCGAAAGAGGCGGGGGTCGAGATCACCGGCTATGCCCGCGTCGCCGTGGGCGAGGGCGTCGAGAAGAAGGAAGAGGATTTCGCCGCCGAAGTGGCGAAGGCCCTCAAAGGCTGATCCGGCTGTCGGGCCGGACCGGAAGCGGCGCCCTTCGGGGCGCCGTTTCGCATTTCGGGGGTTGCGTTTCACGGTTTGCGGCGGGCGCTGCGGGGAATGCGAAAACGGCGGCGCCGCCGAAGCCGCGCCGCCGTCAGGGTCGGGCACGAGGGGAAGCGGCGCCCGAAAGAATGCAGGAACCACCACGGCAGAATGGCCGCCGGTTCCCGCTGGTTCCGCCTTGCGGCGGGTGGCCCGGATCGTCGGAATGGACGGGGCCGGGGGAGCATTCCCGAAGCGGAGGCGCCGGGAATGCCGGCCTTGTGCCATGAAAGCCGACGCGGGGTAAGTCAGGGATTCCCTACCCGTCACGCCGCCTGTTCCGGGTGGAAGATCTGGTTCAGCAACATGCCCTTGGCCACCGCCTGCGCCGTGGTCTCCACATCCAGCGCGAGGCGGGCGAGCCGCAGGTGCTTTTCCACCATGGCCGGCGAGATGCCCATCAGCAGCGCGATGTCCTGGGTGGTCTTGCCCTCGGCCACCCATTCCAGCGCCTCGCGCTGGCGCTTCGAGAGTGGGCGGCGCCGGGTCGGGAAGGGCAGGTGGCAGATCCGCAGGTGCATCACATGCGCCACCGCCTGCATCGCCGCGCCGTGCCGCGCCAGGATCGCGTCCACCGCGTCATGGCCGAGGCCGGGATCCGCCGCCAGACCCAGCGCGCCCTTCTGGCGCGGGGCGACCTCGGGGAAGCTGAAGGTCAGTCCGGCGCGCAGGCCGAGGGTCAGGTTGTGGCGCACCGCCTCGGCCTCGTCGGGGCAGAGGCGGCCGGCCCGCAGCGCCTCCTCGACCCAGCGCCAGCTGCAACAGCCGTCATGCTCCAGCGCCCAGCGGTAAAGCGGGGTGCGGGCGAAGAAGCCGTCGCGGAAGTAGAAGGCGCTGTAATCCGGCCCGAAGGTGGTGAGGTAGATCGCGTCCGACATGTCGCCGGCCGAAGCCGCGCTGCGGAAGCGGGTGAAGCCGTAATTGCCGCGCCCGAAGCCGAGGCCGGCGAAATGGCCCATGGCGAGCTGCCAGACCTCCTCGGCGCGGCGCGCCTCGGCCATCGCGTTGATCAATCCCGCCAGTTCGTCCATGCCCGCCCGATCCGCCTGCCGTTCTCGCGGCCGAGGATGCTTCGGCCCGGCGGGAATGTCGATAGATCGGGGGTTTATCGGGCGGCGCGGGCCTTCGCCGCCTCGCATCTTTGCGCGTCGCGGGTGGCGCGGGTCAGATCGGGCGCCAGCGCCATCATCGCGTCGAACTGTGTGAGAAAGACCTGTCCGCCCAGCCCGTCGAGGAAGTGGCTGCGGGAAAGGCGGTCCATCACCGGCCCCTTCACCTCGGACAGATGCAGCCGCACGCCGCCATCGCGCAGCCGGGCGTTCAGCGCCTCCAGCGTTTCCAGCGCCGAGGAATCGATGACATTCACCGCCGTGCAGATCAGCACGACATGGCGCAGGCCGGGATTGTCGGCGGTCTCGGCCAGCAGCCGGTCTTCCAGAAAGCGGGCATTGGGGAAATAGAGGCTTTCGTCGATGCGGATCGACAGCACTTCGGGCGCGGTGACGACGTGATGGCGTTCGACATTGCGGAAATGCTCGGTCCCCGGCACCTGGCCCACCACCGCGACATGCGGGCGGGAAGAGCGCCAGAGGTGGAGCAGCAGCGACAGGATCACCCCGGCGCTGATCCCGGCCTCCACCCCCAGGAACAGGGTGACGAGGATGGTGGTCAGCATCGCCGCGAAATCGCTGCGGCTGTAGCGGAAGGTGCGCAGCAGCGCGCCGGGATCGACGAGGCTCAGCACCGCGACGATGATGGTGGCGGCGAGCGTGGCCTTCGGCAGGTCGGCCAGAAGCGGCGTCAGGAACAGCGTGGCCAGCGCCATGCCGATGGCGGTGAAGGCGCCCGCCGCCGGGGTTTCGGCGCCGGCGTCGAAATTCACCACCGAACGGGCGAAGCCGCCGGTGACCGGAAAGCCGCCCGAGACCGCCGATCCGAGATTGGCGGCGCCGAGCGCCACCAGCTCCTGATCCGGATCGATGCGCTGGCGCCGCTTGGCGGCGAGGGTCTGGGCGACCGAGATGGTCTCGACATAGCCGACCAGCGTGATGAGGAGCGCCGGCAGCAGGATCGCCCGCCAGAGCGCCGGATCGAAGGGCGGCAAAGCCGGGCGGGGCAGGCCGCGCGGGATGTCGCCCACCACCGGCAGATCGAGGCCCCAGAGCTTCACCGCCGCGATGGTGAGCGCGACCGCGACGATGGGCGCGGCGCGGCTCAGCGCCCCGGCGCTGCGGGCGGCGAGGCCCGCGCGGATCAGCAGGGGTTTCAACCGGCTGCGGGTCCAGAACAGGAAGAGCATGACCGCGAGGCCGAGGATCACGGCGGCAAGGTTGGTCTCGGCCAGGCGTTGGAGCAGCGCCCGCACGATCTCCGGCAACGTCTCGCCGCGCGCCGAGAAACCGAGGATCTGCGGTATCTGCCCGGCGGCGATCAATATCCCCGAGGCGGTGATGAAGCCCGAGATCACCGGATGGCTGATGAAATTCGCCAGAAACCCCAGCCGCAGCAGCCCCATCGCCAGCAGCATCAGCCCCGACAGCGCCGCCAGCGCGATGGCCGCGCCGAGATATTCCGGCGTGCCCTGCGCCGCGAGCGGCGCCACGGCGGCGGCGGTCATCAGGCTCGCCACCGCCACCGGGCCGACCGCCAGCGCGCGCGAGGTGCCGAAGACCGCGTAGAGCAGAAGCGGCGCGATGGAGGCGTAAAGCCCGACCTCGGCCGGCAGCCCCGCCAGCAGCGCATAGGCCAGCGATTGCGGGATCAGCATGATGGTGACGATCACCGCCGCCAGCAGATCGCTCGCCAGCGTCGCCCCGGTATAGCGGGCGCCCCAGTCGAGGATCGGCAGGTAACGGCGCATCGCGGGCTCCCTCGGGCGGATGGTTCCAGACAGGATGCCTATTATATGGCAATTATGGAATATGTCAGCCGGGCAGGGCGGCCTCCGCCGCCCGGCGGATCGCGGCGATATTGGCGCCATAGGGCGCCGGATCGCCGACCGAGCCGCCCGAGAACACCGCCGATCCCGCCACCAGCACATCGGCCCCGGCGGCCGCGACCAGAGGCGCGGTCTCCGGCGTGACACCGCCGTCGATCTCGATATGGATCGGGCGGTCGCCGATCATCCTGCGCAAGGAACGCACCTTATCCACTTGGGAATGAATGAATTTCTGGCCGCCGAAGCCTGGATTCACCGTCATCACGCAGATCAGGTCCACCATGTCGAGCAGGTAAGGCAGCGCCTCAAGGCCCGTGCCGGGATTGAGCGCGAGGCCCGCCTTGGCGCCATGCGCGCGGATCGCCTGAAGCGTGCGGTGGATATGCGGCCCGGCCTCCAGATGCGCGGTGATGACATCGGCGCCGGCCTTGGCGAAAGCCTCGATATAGGGATCGACCGGCGCGATCATCAGATGCACGTCCATCACGCCCTTGACATGCTTGCGGATCGCCGCGCAAGTCGCTGGTCCGAAAGTGATATTCGGCACGAAATGGCCGTCCATCACATCGACATGCACCCAGTCGGCGCCTTGCGCCTCGATGGCTTCGCATTCCGCGCCGAAATTGGCGAAATCGGCGGAGAGGATCGAGGGGGCGATCTTGATGGCGCGGGAGAAGGTCATGGTCTGGCTCCGGGCTGACAGCGCGTCCTGTTTGCCGGGCGGCGGGCGGGAATGCAAGCGCCGCGGCTTTTCGGGGCTGTCTGGGTGGGTTTATATTACATAATCTTCATTATCGGACTTAGATCACCTGACCGGCCGCCCAGCCCGAAGACCAGGCCCATTGGAAATTGTAGCCGCCGAGCCAGCCGGTCACGTCCACCGCCTCGCCCACGAAATAGAGCCCGGGCACGGCGCGGGTCTGCATGGTCCGGGCGTCGAGCGCGTCGGTGCTGACGCCGCCCAGCGTCACCTCCGCCGTGCGGTAGCCCTCGCTGCCGACCGGCGTCAGCACATGGTCATGCACCAGCGCCGCCAGCCGGTCGAGCGCGGCGTTCGACTGGTCGGCCAGATTGCCGGTCAGCCCCGAGCGATCCTCGAGCCAGCGCGCCAGCTTCTCCGGCACGATCCGCGCCAGCGCGGTGCGGATGGCGATGCGCCCGCCGCTGCCGCGCAACGCGCGGAGCTGCGCCCCGGCCTCCGCCCCGCGCGCGAGATCGAGCGTCACGCTTTCCCCCTCGCGCCAATAGGAACTGATCTGGAGGATCGCCGGGCCGGACAGCCCGCGATGGGTGAACAGGATCGCCTCGTCGAAACCCGTCTTTCCATGGCGCGCGCGGCCCATGACCGAGGTGCCGGCGAGCGGCGCGGTCTGCTCCAGCATCTGCGCGGCGAGCGTCAGCGGCACCAGCCCCGGCCGGGTCGGCTCCAGCGGCAGGCCGAAGCTTTCGGCCACCTGATAGCCATAGCCGGTCGCGCCCATCTTCGGGATCGACTTGCCGCCGGTGGCGATCACCACGCTGTCCGCCAGCACCGGGCCGCGCGCGGTCTCCACCCGGAAGCCCTGCCCCTCGCGCGTGACCGCCCCCGGCGCGGTCTCCAGCCAGAGCGTGACGCCCGCCGCCGCCATGTCGCGGGTCAGCATGTCGACGATCTGCGTGGCCGGCCCGTCGCAGAACAGTTGTCCCAGCGTCTTTTCGTGCCAGGCGATGCCCGCCGCGTCGATCCGGGCGATGAAATCCCATTGCGTGAAGCGTTTGAGCGCCGAAAGCGCGAAGCGCGGGTTCTGCGACAGGAACGCCTCGGGGCGGATGCCGAGATTGGTGAAATTGCAGCGCCCGCCGCCCGAGATGCGGATTTTCTCGCCGGGTTTGCGGGCATGGTCGATCACCAGCACCCGCCGGCCGCGCCGCCCGGCCTCGATGGCGGCCATCATGCCCGCCGCCCCTGCCCCGATGATCACCGCATCCATCCGCATCCCGGCGGTCTATCCGGCGCCGCGTGGCGCGGCAAGCCGGGGCCTGCAAAAACGCTCTTGCACCCGCCTCGGGGCTTGGCTAAACACCGCCGCACGGTTGGGGCGTCGCCAAGTGGTAAGGCAGCGGTTTTTGGTACCGCCATACCTAGGT
>JBDHSR010000226.1:0-5890 GCA_039808305.1 Gemmobacter sp.
CGCCTTCATCCGCTCGGCCGCATCGGCGAAATCGGCCTTGATCCGGTCGATGTCCCATGTCTCGATCAGCTTGGGGAAGGCGCGGTGCGCGGGTTCGCGTTCCATCGTCGGTGCGACCACCGGCAGCCAGTCGGCCTTGTCCCAGCGGGTGCGGCGGCCGAGATGGGTGAGCTGGATCATCACCGCCGCGCCATGGTCGTGGCATTCGTCGACCAGATGCTTCATCCAGCCCACCACCTCGTCGCGATAGGCGAGGATGTTGTTGAAGACGGGCGGGCTGTCCTTCGATACCGCGACCGATCCAGCGGTCATCGTCAGGGCGATTCCCGCCTTGGCGCGTTCGGCGTGATAGGCGCGATAGCGGCCCTTGGGCATGCCGTCCTCGGGGTAGGCCGGTTCATGCGACGAGATCATCAGCCGGTTTTTCAGCGTCAGGTGCTTGATCTTGAAGGGCTGAAGCAGGGGGTCATTAGACACGGCTGGCGCTCCGGGCTAGAAGTCGGGCTGGGTTTCGCCTGTTACAGCGGACAGGGCAGTAATTCCCACAAACATCAGTGTCTGGCAAGTAGTCTATTGTGGCTATTTTACTTGCTAGACTGTCTTCTCATTGCTAGGAGGAACGTCATGACCGTGACAGCAACCGATTCCACATCGAAAGGATCGCCAGACCTCTGGCTTCAGGCGGCGCGCGATGCGCTGCTGGAAGGCGGCGTGGAGGGGGTGAAGATCCTGACGCTGGCCAAGGCGCTGAACCTGTCACGGGCCAGCTTCTACTGGTTCTTCAAGGACCGGGAGGAGTTGCTGGACGCGCTGCTGGCGCAATGGCGCGACAGGAACACCGGCAATATCGTCCGCCGCGCCGAGGCCTATGCCGACAGTCTGGCCGAAGCGATCCTCAACGTCTGCGACTGCTGGTTCGACAACGAATTGTTCGATGCGCGGTTCGAATTCGCCATCCGCAGCTGGGCCTTGCAGTCGTCCAAGATCCTCGCCGAGGTGCAGGCGGCCGACAAGACCCGGCTTGCCGCGCTGACCGCGATGTTCGCGCGTTTCGGCTGTTCGCCGCGATCCGCGGGTGTCCGGGCGCGGGCGATCTACCTGATCCAGATCGGCTATATCTCGATGCAGACCTCGGAACCGATCGAGACGCGCATGTCGCGCATGGCCGAATATGTCCGGGTCTATACCGGCGTTCCGCCCGAGCCGCGCGAGATGAACCGCTTCTTCTCGCGCCATGGCGTCTCGGCCGATGCGCTGGAGGTGTCCGATGACCAGTAAACATATGAACGCCCACGGGAATGTCCTGCGGGGCGACAGCAGTTGACCGCTCCGGGGCCGATGTCCGCGGCGCATCCGTCCCGTCCCTTATCGCCGCCAGACAACAGGGAATGAAGATGAAAGCCTTGCTCGCCACCACCTGCCTCTCCCTCGGGGTGATTGCCCTCGGCTCTGCCGCCAGCGCCCAGGATTGCGGATCGGTCGTCATCGCCAGCATGAACTGGCAAAGCGCCGAAGTGCTGTCGAATGTCGACAAGATCATCCTGAGCGAGGGTTACGGCTGCGCCGCCGAGATCACCATCGGCGATACCGTGCCCACCATCACCTCGATGGCCGAGAAGGGCCAGCCCGACATCGCCCCCGAGGCTTGGGTCGACATGCTGCCGGACATGGTGAAGAAGGGGGTCGAGGAGGGCAAGCTGATCCAGGCGGCCAATGTGCTGCCCGATGGCGGGGTAAACGGCTGGTGGGTGCCGAAATACGTGATCGACGCCAACCCCGAGATCAAGACGGTGCAGGATGCGCTTGCCCATCCCGAACTGTTCCCGGCCCCCGAGGATGCCTCGAAGGGCGCGGTCTACAATGGCCCGGCCGGCTGGGCCGGCACCATCATCACCGGCCAGCTGTTCAAGGCCTATGGCGCCGAGGCCGCGGGCTTCACCCTGGTCGACACCGGCTCGGCCGCCGGTCTCGATGGCGCCATCGCCAAGGCCTATGAAGCGCAGCAGGGCTGGATGGGCTTCTACTGGGCGCCGACCGCGCTTCTGGGCAAATACGAGATGGTCAAGCTCGACTGGGGCGTCGAGGAGAACCCGGAGATGTGGGCCAGCTGCATCACCGTGGCTGATTGCGCCGATCCCCAACCTGCCGCCTGGCCCACCGACCATGTCTATACCCTGGTCTCGACCAGCTTCTCGGAACGCGCCGGGCCTGAGGTGATGGACTACCTGAACAAGCGCGCCTGGTCGAACGACACTGTGGGCAAACTGATGGCCTGGATGACCGAAAACCAGGCCACCGGCGAGGAGGGGGCCATCCAGTTCCTCAAGGAGAACGAGGCCGTCTGGACGCCCTGGGTCACGCCCGAGGCCGCCGAAAAGATCAAGGCGTCGCTCTGATCCCGGCAGGGTGACGCCCCGGCGTCACCCTTTCCCGACATCTCGGCCACCAGGAGGGGAAGCAGGATGGACTGGTTCTACACGTTTCCGCATATGAACGACGACAGCCTGCGGAACCTCAAGAAGGCGATCGATGAAGGCTTTCGCGCCTTCACCCGCGCCTATGGCGATACGATCGAATGGATGTTCTCGCCGCTCAGGGCCTTTCTGGTCCAGTCCGAGCGTTTCATGGTCGAGACCCCCTGGCCGATCATCCTGGGGCTGATCCTGGCCATCGCCTGGATCGCCAGCCGCAACTGGCGCGTGGTCGCGGCCTGTGCGGCGACGCTTCTGCTGATCGGCTGGTTCGACATGTGGGAAGACACGATGCGGACGATCTCGATGATCTTCGTCTGCACGGTGCTGGCCATCGTCTTCGGCATTCCGGTCGGCATCCTGATGTCGCGTTCCGAGGGCTTCCGCAAAGTTGCGAACCCGGTGCTGGACGTGATGCAGACCATGCCGAGCTTCGTCTACCTGATCCCTGTCGTCATGCTTCTGGGTATCGGCAAGGTGCCTGGCCTGATCGCGGTGGTGATCTATGCCATCCCGCCGATGATCCGGCTGACCGACCTCGGCATCCGTCTGGTCGACCGCGACGTGCTGGAGGCGGCCGACGCCTTCGGCACCTCGGACTGGAAGAAACTGGTGAAGGTGCAACTGCCGCTGGCCATGCCCACGATCATGGCCGGGGTGAACCAGACCATCATGATGGCGCTGGCCATGGTCGTCGTCGCCTCGATGATCGGGGTGCAGGGGCTGGGCCAGCCGGTGCTGAAGGCCATCGCCAACCAGTATTTCACCCTGGGCATGTTCAACGGCCTTGCCATCGTCGGCATCGCCATCATGTTCGACCGCGTGAGCCAGGCCTATGGCAAGCGCCTGCAAAAGCACCGCGAGGTGGTCCATGGCTGATCCTGCCTCCGGCGATATCCGCATCCGCAATCTCTACAAGATCTTCGGCCCCGATCTCGAAGCCGGTATCGAGGCCGTCAAGGCCGGCATGACCAAGCAGGAGCTGAACGAGCGGCACGGCCATATCCTCGGCCTGCGCGACATCAACATCGACATCCCTGCCGGCTGCATCCAGGTGATCATGGGCCTGTCCGGTTCCGGTAAATCCACGCTGATCCGCCATGTGAACCGCCTGATCGACCCGACGGCGGGCGAGGTGCTGGTCGGCGGCACCGATGTCGTGAAGATGACGCGGCCCGAGTTGCAGGCCTTTCGCGGCGAGAAGACCGCGATGGTGTTCCAGAAGTTCGCCCTGCTGCCCCACCGCAACGTGCTGGACAATACCGTCTACGGGCTGGAGGTGCGCGGCATCGACCGGGCGGCGAGCGTGGACGTGGCGATGCGCTGGCTGGACCGGGTGGGATTGAAGGGCTTCGAGAAGAAGTATCCCAACCAGCTTTCCGGCGGGATGCAGCAGCGCGTCGGCCTTGCCCGCGCGCTGGCCAACGACGCGCCGGTGCTGCTGATGGACGAGGCCTATTCCGCGCTCGACCCGCTGATCCGCACCGACATGCAGACCATGCTGCTGGATCTGCAAAAGGAAATCCGCAAGACCGTGCTTTTCATCACCCATGACCTCGACGAGGCCCTGCGCCTCGGCGACCAGATCGCCATCCTGCGCGACGGCGAGGTGATCCAGCAGGGCAGCAGCCAGGACATCGTGCTGCGCCCGGCCGACGATTATGTGGCGAACTTCGTCAAGGAGGTGAACCGAGGCCGCTTCGTGCATGTCGAGGCGATCATGTCGCCGCTTGCCGGCGCGGCTCCGGCCGATGCGATTGTCCTCCCGGCCGGCACCCCGATCGACGAGGCGACGCGGCTGATGTTCGCCGCGCCCGAAGGGCGGCCCGCCGTGGTGGTCGCGGAAGGCCGGCCGGCCGGCACCCTGACCCTGCGCCAGTTGACCGAAGCGCTGGTGACGCCGCTGCACCGGCCCGCTGCCTGAAAGGACCAGACCATGACTGCCAACCCGGACCTTTCCCCCACGCTGCTGTTCATCGGCTGCGGCAACATGGGGGCCGCAATCATCGGCGGCGCGCTGGCGCATCTGCCGCGGTCGCGGATCGTCGGCCTCGATCCCGATCTCGACCGCGCGCGCAGCCTGCTTCCCGCAGGCGCCGCGGTGGAACTGCACGCGGATCCCGCCGGGCTTTTCGGCATCGCGCCAGATCTGGTGGTCCTCGGCGTGAAACCGCAGATCTTCGGCCAGCTGGACGGCCGGCTGAAGGCGCTGATGGCCGCAGCACCCGTGGTGTCGATCATGGCCGGCATTCCGCTGGCACGACTGGCTGAGGGCATCGGGCATTCCCGCGTCATCCGGGTGATGCCGAACCTGCCCGTCATGGTCGGTGCAGGCATGAGCCTCGGCTGCGTCCGGCCCGGTGCCGCCGATGGCGCGACCCTGCATCTGGTTGAGACGCTGTTCGGCGCCATCGGCCGCTTCGACTGGGCGGCCGACGAGGAGGAGTTCGAGCGCGCCAATCCGGTCTTCTCCTGCGGGCCGGGTTTCGTCTTCGCCTTCGCCGAGCAGATGGTGCAGGCGGCGGTTGGATTGGGCGTGCCGGCCGGCCTCGCGGACCGGCTGGTCAGGCAGACGTTCTTCGGCAGCGCGCGGATGCTGGCCGAAGACCCGCGCAGCGCCGCCGAAATGAAGCGCGCCGTCACCAGCCCGAACGGCACCACCCAGGCCGGTCTGACGGCGCTGGAGGCGCCGGACGCCTTGCCCGCGATCCTGCCGGAAACGCTGGCCCGCGCCCATTGCAGGGCACTGGAGCTGGCCGCGCAGGGCTGAGGCCGTGGGAGCAGGCGAATGCCTTGTGTGATCCGGTCAAGATCTGATCGTTTCAGAGGTTGTCTTGATCCTTTGTGAG
Source organism: Gemmobacter sp. (assembly GCA_039808305.1). Classification (GTDB taxonomy): domain Bacteria; phylum Pseudomonadota; class Alphaproteobacteria; order Rhodobacterales; family Rhodobacteraceae; genus Gemmobacter. The sequence continues at coordinate 5,321 of JBDHSR010000226.1, forward strand.
GGTCGGCCGAGGCTGTGTGGAAACTCAGTCGAGCATGATAGGATGCGGAAGGAAGTTCGCCCACAGGCATTGCAGAAAGACTTCGTTCTCAAGTGGGCCGCCGAGAACGGCTTCCTGAGGAAACTGTTCTTCGCAAACTCTCGAAACTGGAGTTTCCAAACAGCCTCGGCCCATAGCCGTCGGTCGACCTTCACATATGCTGCATAGCCGCATTCCCGGAATGCTGCCGTTCGTCTTGCGTCGAAGCAAAGACCCGACCGACATGGTAGCGATGCCGGACAATGTTGCCGGTCGCTCTTGCAGCACAGGTTGTCGTGTGGATCGGTGCGGTGTAGTCATCGTTATGAAGCCCATCTGAGACTTTCGGGCGGGCCACAGCATGGTGCGGCCCCTCGTGTCTGCAGCGAAAGCTGCGACCCAAACCTTACGGTCAACAGCGGGGCTTCCAGTATGGTGTCGACTCATCGACCCATTTGACAAAAACTACCGTCATATCGAGTGCGCGGGCCAAATTCTGTGAGTTTATCGACAGACGTGGCCTGAGCAGGGAAACGGGGAACTCATTATCTC
>JBDHSR010000227.1:0-5872 GCA_039808305.1 Gemmobacter sp.
GCCACCAGCAGCGCGGCGGCGGGCAGGCGCACGCCCTCGGCCGCGTCGGCGCCCGCCAGTTCGATGAAGCCCTTGGAGGCCACGCCATGCGACTGGTAGAGCGGCAGGCCGACGGCGAGCTGCTTGTAGTTGCGCGTCACGATCGACGGGCCCTGGCCGAAGCCCGGATTGATCACCGCCTGCACGCCCGCCGCGTTCTTGATGTTGGTGAGCTGCGGCGTCATGTCGGCGTCTTTCGGATCATAGGTCTCCGCCGCGACGATCTCGATGCCGTAATCGCCGACCACGCCCTTGCACTGCGCCTCCATCGAGGCGCCGAAGCCGTCGGTGCCCGAGATCATGCCGATCTTGGAGAAGCCGCGCGCCTTCATGTCCTCGAAGATCTTCTGGCAGGCCATGCGGTCGGTATGCGGGGTCTTGAACACCCAGGTCTTCACCGGCTCGATGATGTCGACGGCGCCGGCGAGCGAGATGAACGGCACCTCGGCATCCTCGGCCACCGCGATGATCGACATGGTGGTGCCGGTGGTGGTGCCGCCGATGATCGCGGCCACCTCGTCGTCTTCCACGAGGCGGGTGGCGAAGGTGCGCGCCTTGTTCGGGTCGCCGCCATCGTCATACATCACGAGCTGGACCTTCTCGCCGTTGATGCCGCCGGCGGCGTTCAGTTGCTCGACCAGCATTTCCAGCGTCTTGGCCTCGGGATCGCCGAGGAAGGAGGCCGGGCCGGTGGCCGAGAGCGTGGCGCCGATCTTGATGTCGGCCATGGCGGCCGAGGCGAGGCCCAACGCGGTGAGCGTGGCGAGCGCGGTGGTCGTGAAGATCTTCATGTGGGTCTCCTCCCAGAGAACTCAGGTGAAAAAGAGGGCGGTCAGGCGACGGCGGGGCGGCGCCACATCGCCAGCCGGAACCGCCCGGCGATGAAGGCGGGATCGGTGAGGCTGGCATTGCCGGCCGGATTGGCGCCGGTGACGTGGAAGTCGCTGAACGCCGCCGACTGGTTGACGAAGATATTGCCAGTCAGGTTGATCGACAGGTTCACCCCCGCCTTGCCGAAGGCGCGGATCGCGCGCCCGATGCGTGCTTCATCCGTATCATAAAGCGCGGCGGTGATGGCGCCTTTTCTCTGCGCCAGATCGGCCGCCGCCGCGATGGCGGCATCGGCGTCGGGCATGGCGATGGCGAAGGCGACCGGGCCGAAGCATTCGGCCTCATGCGCGTCGCCCGCGCCATCGACGGCGAGGAGCAGCGGCGTCAGGCAGCGCCCCTCCCCCGCCGGTTCGCGGATCACCCGGCCGAGGGCGCGGGCGGCCTGCGCCCGCTCCAGCGTCGCCGGGTTGGCGATGGCGCCGCAGATGCCCACCGCACGGGCCGGATCGGCCAGCAGCGCGTCGATGGCCCCGGCGATGCCCTCGGCGACCTGATCGAAGCTCTTGTGGCCCTCGTCGGTCTCGATCCCGGCGGCGGGGATATAAAGGTTCTGCGGCGCGGTGCACATCTGCCCGCTATAGAGCGAGAGCGAGAAGGCCAGATTGGCGCACATGCCGGCGAAATCGTCGGTGGCGGCGATGGTGACGGTGTTCACCCCGGCCTCCTCGGTGAAGAGGATCGCCTGCCGCGCGTTCTCGCGCAGCCAAGCGCCGAAGGCGCCGGAGCCGGTATAATCGACGATCCGCACCGCCGGATCGGTGGCGAGGGCCCTGGTGATCTCGGCCCCCGGCGCGTCGACCGCCAGCAGCACCGCGTCGGCGGGCAGGCCCGCCTCGGCCAGCACCTCGCGCGCGACGCGGACGGTCAGCGCCAGCGGCAGGATGGCGGCGGGATGCGGCTTCACGATCACCGGATTGCCGGTGGCGAGGCTGGCGAACAGGCCGGGATAGGAGTTCCAGGTCGGGAAGGTGTTGCAGCCGATGGTCAGCGCCACCCCGCGCGGGATCACCGTCCAGTGCTTGTCCAGCACGATGGGCGCGGCCTTGCCCTGCGGCTTTTCCCAGCGCGCCGAGCGGGCGAAGCGGGTCATCTCGACCCAGGCCAGCGCCACCGCCTCCAGCCCGCGATCCTGCGCGTGCGGGCCGCCGGCCTGGAAGGCCATGGCGAAGGCCTGCCCCGTGGTGTGCATCACCGCGTTGGCCATCAGGAAGCTGAGCCGGTTCAGCCGGGCCAGGATCTCCAGACACACGCCCACCCGCGCCTCGGGGCCCGCATCGGCCAGCGCCGGGGCCACGGCTTCGGCGGCGGCGACCAGCGCGGCGGGATCGGCGGCGGGATAACTGACACCGAGGTCGGGGCCGAAGGGCGAGACCTCGGCGCCCAGCCGGCGCTGTTCGGGATGGCCGGGCAGATCGAAGGGCCGGCCCAGCAGCGCCGCATAGGCCGCGTCGCCCTCGGCCTTCGCCGTCTCGCCATAGATCTTGCCGCTCGGGACTTCGGGGAACGGGGACCAGAAGCCGCGCGCCTCCAGCGCCTTCGCGGCATCCTCCAGCATCGGCCGGTGACGGTCGAACAGCTCGGTCATCGCTCCCTCCTCCCAGGTTGCGCTTTATCATTGACCGGCCGGTCGGTTTATGCAACATGAATCTTCGAGGGCCACCGGAAAATTCCGCCGGCGGCAAGGGAGAGAGACATGACCGGATCAGAGACCGTCCTCGTGGCGCTGGCCGATGGCGTGCTGACGCTGACGCTGAATCGCCCCGACAAGCTTAACTCTTTCAACGAGGAAATGCATCTGGCGCTTCGCGCGGGGCTGGAACGCGCCCATGCCGACGCCGAGGTGCGCGCGGTGCTGCTGACCGGGGCCGGGCGCGGCTTCTGCGCCGGGCAGGATCTGGGCAACCGCGATCCGCGCAAGGGCGGCCCCGCCCCCGATCTGGGCCATACGCTCGACACCTTCTACAACCCCAATCTGCGGCTGATTCGCGGCCTCGAGAAGCCGGTGATCTGCGCGGTGAACGGCGTGGCCGCCGGCGCCGGCGCCAATATCGCCTTCGCCTGCGACATCGTGCTGGCGGCGAAATCGGCGAAGTTCATCCAGGCCTTCGCGAAGATCGGCCTCGTCCCCGACGCGGGCGGCACCTGGAGCCTGACCCGCCTGCTGGGCGAGGCGCGCGCCAAGGCGCTGGCGCTGACCGCCGAGCCGCTGCCGGCAGAAAAGGCCGCCGATTGGGGCCTGATCTGGAAAGCGGTGGAGGATGACGGGCTGATGGCCGAGGCCGGCGCGCTGGCGCAAGGCCTCGCCAACGGCCCGACGCTCGGCCTCGGCCTCACCAAGCGGCTGATCCAGGCGGCACCGACCAACAGCCTCGACCAGCAGCTCGACATGGAGCGCGACCTCCAGCAGATCGCCGGGCGCAGCGCCGATTACGCCGAGGGCGTCACCGCCTTCCTCGAAAAGCGCAAGGCGGAGTTCAAGGGCAAATGAAACCCGTCTCGCAGATGACCCCGCAGGAGCTCGCCGAAGCCTCGGCCAAGGCGATGTGGAACGACGATTCGGCCAGCCAGCGCCTGAACATGAACCTCGACCATGTGGCGCCCGGCGCGGCCACGCTGTCGATGACCATCACCGAGGCGATGTCGAACGGCCACGGCAACTGCCATGGCGGCTATATCTTCACGCTGGCCGACAGCGCCTTCGCCTTCGCCTGCAACAGCTACAACCAGATGGCGGTGGCGCAGCACTGCTCGGTCACCTACCTGATCCCCGGCCGCATCGGCGACCGGCTGACCGCGACGGCGACCGAGACCTCGCGCCGCGGCCGCTCGGGCATCTACGACATCCGCATCACCAACCAGAACGGCGAGCATGTGGCCGAGTTCCGCGGCCATTCGCGCACCGTCAAGGGCACCCATCTGCCGGTCGACGCCTGACCGCACCGCTTTTCCGAGGGAGGACGCCATGGAAGACCTGACCCCGAACCGCAAGGATCTCGACCCGATCGAAATCGCCTCGCGCGACGAGATCGAGGCGCTTCAGTTCCACCGCATGAAGCGGTCGCTGAAGCACGCCTACGAGAACTCGCCCTTCTACCGCAAGCGCTTCATCGAGCATGACGTCCACCCCGAGGAGCTGAAATCGCTGAAGGACATCGCCAAGTTCCCCTTCACCGTGAAGCAGGACCTGCGCGACACCTATCCCTTCGGCATGTTCGCCGTGCCGCAGAACAAGCTGGCGCGCATCCACGGCTCGTCGGGCACCACCGGCAAGCCGACCGTGGTGGGCTATACCCAGAACGACATCGAGGTCTGGGCCAACCTGATCGCCCGGTCGATCCGCGCGGCGGGCGGCCGGCCCGGCGACATCCTGCACAACGCCTATGGCTACGGGCTGTTCACCGGCGGCCTCGGCGCGCATTACGGCGCCGAGAAGCTGGGCTGCACCGTGGTGCCGATCTCGGGCGGCATGACCGAGCGGCAGGTGACGCTGATCCACGACTTCAAGCCCTCCATCATCATGGTCACCCCCTCCTACATGCTGTCGATCCTCGACGAGTTCCGCCGCCAGGGCCTCGACCCGCGGCAATCCTCGCTGAAGGTCGGCATCTTCGGCGCCGAGCCCTGGACCAATTCCATGCGCGAGGAGATCGAGCAGGCCTTCGACATGCACGCCGTCGACATCTACGGCCTGTCCGAGATCATGGGGCCGGGCGTCGCGCAGGAATGCGTGGAGACCAAGGACGGGCTGCACGTCTGGGAAGACCACTTCTACCCCGAGATCATCGACCCGGTGACCGGCGAGGTGCTGCCCGATGGCGAGATGGGCGAGCTGGTCTTCACCACGCTGACCAAGGAAGGGTTGCCGATGGTGCGCTACCGCACCCGCGACCTGACGCGCCTCTTGCCCGGCACCGCCCGCTCGATGCGCCGCATCGAGAAGATCACCGGCCGCAGCGACGACATGATCATCCTGCGCGGCGTCAACGTCTTCCCGACCCAGATCGAGGAGCAGATCCTGAAATGCCAGGGCCTCGCCCCGCATTTCCAGATCGAGCTCAGCCGGTCGGGCCGGATGGACAACATGACCGTCCATGTCGAATGCACCCCCGACATGACCGACGAGGCCGCCCGCGCCAAATCGGCCAAGGAACTGGCGCATCACATCAAGTCTGTGGTCGGCGTCTCGACCAGGGTCGAGGTGCGCGATCCGAACTCGGTCGCGCGCTCGGAAGGCAAGGCCAAGCGCGTGGTCGACAACCGGCCCAAGGAATGATTGCCGGGCACGGCATCGCGGCGGGTGACATCGGCGCGCATTGCCGCTAAAGCGATCAGGGGGCCCGGCGCCCCCTTTTTGCAGCCCTTCCCCCTGCAATCAGGAAAGAAGCACCATGGCTCGGACCCGGGCACAGGATTTCGAGGAAAAGAGCCGCGGCATTCTGGACAATGCCGCGCAGGTCTTTGCCGAACAGGGCATGGACAAGGCCTCCATGTCGCAGATCGCGGCCCATGCGCAGGTGTCGAAGGCGCTGCTCTACCACTATTACCCCAGCAAGGACGCGCTGATCTTCGCCATCATCATCACCCATCTGGAGGGGCTGGAAGAGGCGATCGAGGCGGCGGACGACCCCGACCTGCCGCCGCGGCAGCGCCTGCGCGCGCTGGTCGGCGCGGTGCTGGAGAACTATCGCGGCGCCGACAACGAGCACAAGGTGCAGCTCAACGCCACCGCCGCGCTCTCCGACGAGCAGAAGGCCGAGATCATGGCGCTGGAACGCCGCATCGTGAAGCGCTTCTCGGCGGTGCTCGACCAGATCAACCCCGACCTGAACAGCCGCGAACGCCCCCTGCTGATGCCGGTCACCATGTCGCTTTTCGGGATGATGAACTGGGTCTACATGTGGTTCAAGGACGGCGGCCGCATCTCGCGCGAGGATTACGCCGA
>JBDHSR010000228.1:0-5844 GCA_039808305.1 Gemmobacter sp.
GCCATGAGGTTCGTCCGGGGCTGCCGGAGCCACGGGTGATCGTCGATCCCGGGGCGCTCTGCTGGCGTGTAAATTTGATCAAATTATTGCGCCCGCCGCCGGAACCCCGTAAGCTGGGGGCAATCCGCCGAATCCGCTTCCGGGTTCGCCGCCAGACGACGAGGCCGAGAATGACCAAGATCACCAATCACCTGCCCACCGCCGAGCTTCAGGCGCTGGACGCCGCGCATCACATGCACCCCTTCACCGCCGATGCGCAGCTCGCCAAGCGGGGGGTGCGGGTCATCACCTCGGGGCAGGGCGTCTGGCTGACCGACAGCGAGGGCAACCGCATCCTCGACGGCATGGCGGGGCTGTGGTGCGTGAATGTGGGCTATGGCCGCGACGAGCTGGCCGAGGCGGCGGCGCGGCAGATGCGCGAGCTGAGCTATTACAACACCTTCTTCATGACCACCCATGTGCCCGCCATCGCGCTGGCGGCGAAGCTCGCCGAACTGGCGCCGGGCGATCTGAACCATGTGTTCTTCGCCTCCTCGGGGTCCGAGGCCAATGACACCAATATCCGCCTCGTCCGCCGCTATTGGGAGTTGAAGGGCCAGCCGGAGCGGCGGGTGCTGATCGCGCGGAAGAACGGCTATCACGGCTCCACCATGGGCGGTGGCAGCCTCGGTGGCATGCCCTATATCCACGCCACCGGCGGCAAGATCGACGGGATCGAGCATATCGGCCAGCCGCATTGGTGGGCCGAGGGCGAGGACATGACGCCCGAGGCGTTCGGCCTGCTGCGCGCGCGCGAGCTGGAGGCGAAGATCCTCGAACTCGGCGCCGACAAGGTGGCGGCCTTCATCGGCGAGCCGGTGCAGGGCGCGGGCGGCGTCATCGTGCCGCCCTCGACCTACTGGCCCGAGATCCAGCGCATCTGCGACAAATACGGCGTGCTGCTGATCGTCGACGAGGTGATCACCGGCTTCGGGCGCACCGGCAACTGGTTCGGCAGCCAGACCTTCGGGCTGAAGCCGCATATCATGACCATCGCCAAGGGCCTTTCCTCGGGCTATCAGCCGATCGGCGGCTCCATCGTCTGCGACGAGATCGCGCATGTGATCGGCGGCGCCGAGGACGATTTCAACCACGGCTACACCTATTCCGGCCATCCGGTCGCCGCCGCCGTGGCGCTGGAGAATATCCGCCTGATCGAGGAGGGCGGCATCGTTGAACATGTGCGCGACGTGGCGCATCCCTACCTGGCCGAGAAATGGCACGCGCTGGCCGATCACCCGATGGTCGGGCAGACCAGCCTGTGCGGGCTGATGGGCAGCCTGCAACTGACGCCGAACAAGGAGACGCGCGCCAAATTCGCCGCCAAGCCCGGCACCGTCGGCTATCGCACCCGCGAGCGCTGCTTCGCCAACAACCTCATCATGCGCCATGTCTACGACCGCATGATCATCTCGCCGCCGCTGGTCATCACCCCGGAGGAGATCGACCTGCTGGTGGCGCGGGCGCGCAAGTCGCTCGACGAGGCCTATGCCGAGGTGAAGGCGGAAGGTCTGTGGAAGGAAGCCTGATTCGCGCATTTCGCGCCGAATCGAACGAAAACGCGGGTGCGCTTCGCGCATCCGCGTTTTGCTTTGCCGGATCCGCTGAAAATCTTCCTTCTGATCGGCCGATCATGAAGAAAATGTAACAGCCCTGTAACCGACTCGTTGCGCGGCGCGGTTTTCCGCGCTTAGACTTCCGGCAGGACTGGGGTGGAGGCGGGACAGCGGCGGGGCCGGCCGCATGTCCACGAAACTGTCACAGGACCGCAATAAGACGGGATCGTCACAAAACGGGCGCTGCGCCCAAGGGAGATCGAGAATGACGAGTATCAAACGCACTGCCGGGCTGGTGATCGCGGGGCTGCTGGCGACGACCGGCATGGTCTCGGCGCAGTCGCTGGCCGAGATCGAGGCGGCGGCCAAGCAGGAGGGCATGCTGACCACCATCGCCCTGCCGCATAGCTGGTGCGGCTATGGCGAGCTGATCGCCGGCTTCAAGGCGAAATATCCCGAGATCCAGGTCAACGAGCTGAACCCCGACGCCGGCTCCGCCGACGAGATCGAGGCGATCAAGGCCAACAAGGACAACAAGGGTCCGCAGGCGCCCGACGTGATCGACGTGGGCCTCGCCTTCGGGCCGCAGGCCAAGACCGACGGGCTTCTGCAACCCTACAAGGTCTCGACCTGGGACGACATTCCCGACAGCATCAAGGATGCGGAAGGCTACTGGTACGGCGATTATTACGGCGTCATGGCCTTCATCGTGAACAAGGACATGGTGCAGAACGTGCCGGCCGACTGGGCCGACCTGACCAAGCCGGAATATGCCGGCCAGGTGGCGCTGGCGGGCGATCCGCGCGCCTCGAACCAGGCGATCCTCGCGGTGCTGGCGGCGGGCCTGTCGAAGGGCGCCGCGGCGGGCGAGGCGGCCGGCAAGGCCGGGCTCGAAGTCTTCGCCGAGGTGAACAAGGCGGGCAACTTCGTTCCCGTGATCGCCAAGGCGGGCACCATCGCCCAGGGCGCGACCCCGATCGCCATCGCCTGGGACTACAACGCCCTCGCCTGGCGGGACGAGCTCGCCGGCAACCCGCCGGTGGAGATCGTCGTGCCGTCGACCGGCGTTCTGGCCGGGGTCTATGTGCAGGGCATCTCGGCCTATGCGCCGCATCCCAATGCCGCGAAGCTGTGGATGGAATACATCTACTCGGACGAGGGCCAGAACCTCTGGCTGAAGGGCTATTGCCACCCCGCGCGCTTCAACGCGATGGTGAAGGCGGGCAAGGTGCCGCAGGAGCTGATCGACGCGCTGCCGCCGGCCGCCTCCTACGAGGCCGCCTATTTCCCGACGCTGGAAGAGGTCGACGCCAACAAGGCGGCGGTCACCGGCGGCTGGGACGCGGTGGTGGGCGCCAACGTCCAGTAACACCGGCCCCGACCGGCCTTGCCCCGGCCTGCCATGCGCGGGCCGGGGTCTTGCAATCATAACAAGACTTCTTGGGGGATAGGGGAGACGCATGGCCGATGCCACTCCCGCCGGGCTGCGGCGGTTGCCGCTGACCTGGCTCGGGCTTTTGCCCTTCATCATTTTCGTGACGCTGTTCCTGATCCTGCCGACGGCGCATATCGTGATCGGCGCCTTCCAGGACCGCAGCGGCGCCTTCACGCTCCAGAACATCCGCGACCTGAACAGCGGCACCATTCCGTCGAGCTACTGGGTCTCGGTGAAGATCTCGGTCGCCTCGGCGGCGCTGGGCTGCCTGATCGGCTTCGGCATGGCGGCGGCGGTGACCTTCGGCGCGGTGCCGCGCTGGATCCGCTCGCCGCTGATGACCTTCTCGGGCGTGGCGTCGAACTTCGCCGGCGTGCCGCTGGCCTTCGCCTTCCTCGCCACCTTCGGGCCGGTCGGCCTCGTCACGGTGTTCCTGCGCAACAATTTCGGGATCGTGCTGCAACGCGACCTCGGCTTCAGCATCCTCAGCTTCTGGGGGCTGACCATCACCTATCTGTTCTTCCAGATCCCGCTGATGATCCTCATCATCACCCCGGCGCTGGAGGGGCTGCGCCGCGAATGGCGCGAGGCGGCCGAGGTGCTGGGCGCCACCGGCCTGCAATACTGGCGGATGATCGCGCTGCCGATCCTGTTCCCGTCGCTGCTGGGCACCTTCGCGCTGCTTTTCGCCAATGCCTTCGGGGCGGTGGCGACGGCGATCGCGCTGACCGGCTCGTCGCTCAACATCGTGCCGATCCAGCTTTTCGCGCAGATCCGGGGCGACGTGCTGGGCAACCCGAATCTCGGCTATGCCATGGCCTTCGGCATGATCTTGGTCACCGCCGTCGCCAACGTGCTGTACATCTGGCTGCGCATCCGCGCCGAAAGGTGGCTGAAATGAGCCTCTGGACCCGTCTCACCGGCTGGATCGTGCTGATCTTCGGCCTGGTCTATTTCGCCCTGCCGCTGCTCGGCCTCACCGAATTCTCGCTGAAGGCGCGGCGCGGGGTCTACAGCCTCGACGCCTATACCAGGATCATCGGCGATGCCGAGTTCCAGGCGACCTTCACCTATTCCATCGTCATGGCGTTGGTGACCATCGCCTTCGGCATCCTGCTGGTGGTGCCGACCGCCTATTGGGTGCGGCTGAAGATGCCCTGGGCGCGGCCCTATGTGGAGTTCATCACGCTGCTGCCGCTGGTCATCCCGGCCATCGTCGTGGTCTTCGGCTATATCCGGCTCTACAACACGTCGAGCTGGCTGCCGATGACCGGCTCGATCATGGGCACCAACCTGCTGCTGGCCTTCGGCTATACCACGCTGGCGCTGCCCTACATGTATCGCGCCGTCGATACCGGGATGCGCACCATCGACGTGGCGACGCTGACCGAGGCGGCGCAGAGCCTCGGCGCCGGCTGGACCACCATCCTCGCCCGGGTGATCCTGCCCAACGTCATCCCGGCGGTGCTGTCGGGCGCCTTCCTCACCTTCGCCATCGTGATCGGCGAATTCACCCTGGCCGCGCTGCTGAACCGGCCGGCCTTCGGGCCCTATCTGGCACGGATCGGGGCGAACAAGCCCTACGAGCCCTTCGCGCTCTCGGTGATCGCCTTCGGCATCACCTGGGCCTGCATGGGGCTGATCCAGCTCGCCAACCGCTTCTCCAGACACACGAAAGCCGCGCAATGAGTTTCCTCGACATCTCGCATCTCGAAAAGTTCTTCGGCACCAATCGCGTGGTGAAGGATTTCAACCTGAGCGTGGAGAAGGGCGAGTTCATCTCGCTGCTGGGTCCCTCGGGCTGCGGCAAGACCACGGTGCTGCGCATGGTGGCGGGGTTCGAACAGCCCTCGTCGGGTGCGATCACCATCGGGGGCGTGAACGTGGTCGGCAAGCGGCCGAACCAGCGCAATATCGGCATGGTGTTCCAGGCCTATGCGCTGTTTCCCAACCTGACGGTGGCCGAGAATGTGGGCTTCGGGCTGAAGATCAAGGGCACGCCCCGCGCCCAGATCGAGGCGCGGGTGGCCGAGATGCTCAGCCTGATCGGCCTGCCGGACCTTGGCGCGCGCTATCCGTTCCAGTTGTCGGGCGGCCAGCAGCAGCGGGTGGCGCTGGCCCGGGCGCTGGCGCCGAAGCCGCAGGTTCTGCTGCTCGACGAGCCGCTCTCGGCGCTCGACGCCAAGGTGCGGGTGTCGCTGCGCAACGAGATCCGGGCGATCCAGCGGGAACTCGGCATCACCACCATCTTCGTGACCCATGATCAGGAGGAGGCGCTGTCGATCTCCGACCGGATCGTGGTGATGACCGGCGGCATCGCCGATCAGGTCGGCACGCCCTTCGAGATCTACAACCGACCCAGCACCCGCTTCGTGGCGAATTTCGTGGGCCAGCTCAATGTCTTCGCGGCGGATGCCGAGGGGCGGATCGGCGGCGTGACGCTGGGGCAGGGCGAATATGCCGCCCGCCCCGAGGCGGTGCATCTCGGCCGCCAGCCGGGGGCCGACATCGTGCTGCCGGCGGTGATCCGCGAGGTGCATTTCCTCGGCTCGGTGATCCGGCTGACCACCGAGGCGGGCGGCACGCGCGTCGCCCTCGACACCTTCAACCGCCCCGACACCCCGCCGCCGGAGATCGGCGAGACGGTGGAGCTGAGCCTGTCCTCGGGCGACCTGATCCGTCTGGGGGCGTGAGGCGGGAGGGGCAGGAGAGTCTGCCCCGCCTGTGCCCCTCCCTTGCCCGGAACAAGGCGCGGCACGCGCCACCGGGCGGTGCCCTATATTGTGCAGGATGGAAGGGGATGGGATATGTCCC
>JBDHSR010000229.1:0-5813 GCA_039808305.1 Gemmobacter sp.
CTAGCTGTCGAGGAAGATCCGCACCGTCTCCTCCACCTCGCGGGGCTTGTCGGCGTGGAGCCAGTGGCCGGCGCCCGGCAGCTTGGCAAAGCGGGCATTGGGAAACAGCGGGCGGATCAGCGCGCGATGCTCGGGCTGGACATAATGGCTCTCGCCGCCGGTCAGGAACAGCGTGGGGCCGTCGAAGCGCCCCGTAACGCCGGGCCAGCCGACGATCTTCGGCATCTCCGCCTCCAGCACGTCGAGATTGAGCCGCCAGCGCGGCCCGCCCTCGGCCTTGAGGTCCAGCGATTGCAGGAAGAAGGCGCGCAGCCCCGGATCGGGCACCGTGGCGGCCAGCCGCCGGTCGGCCTCGCCCCGGCTGGCAAGCCCGGTCAGATCCAGCGCCCGCATCGCGTCGATATATTGCGTCTGGTCATGGGCATAGGCGACCGGCGCGATGTCGGCCACCACCAGCCGCCGCACCATATCGGGATGACCCAGCGCCAGCACCATCGACGCCTTGCCGCCCATCGAATGACCCAGCACATCGGCCCGCCCGCCATGGGCGCCGATCACCTCGGCCAGATCCGCCGCCATCTCGGGGTAGGATTGCGTCGGAAAGCGCGGGCTGGCGCCATGGTTGCGCATGTCCACCGCCAGAACCTCGCGCCCGGCCGACAGGCGCTTCGCGATCACGTTCCAGTTGCGGGCGGAGCCGTAAAGCCCGTGCACGATCAGCAGGGGCGGCAGGGCGGAGGCGGTCTCGGTGGGGTGGCGGGCGACATGCAGCATGGGCCGCAGGATAGCCGCTGCCGCAGAGGAGTTGAAGCCCGCCGCGCCGCCGCTTATCCTCGCCATGAAACAAGGGGCGGATCATGGGCGCGATCACCATTCAACAGATGGCGGACCGGGTGGCGGAGCTGATGGAGGACCGGCTGCGCATCCGTGGCACTGGCCTCGCCGAGAAGCTCGGCCGGGGCGGGCGGCACCTGCCGCGCAAGGTGCGCGCGGCGGCCGGCAAGCTGGCCGAGGCCGCGCATATGTCGCAAAATCCCAAGCTGCTTCTCCAGATCGACGAGGCCGAGGTGGCGGAGAATTACGACATCTGCCTGCGCCATCTCTCGCCGCTGGGCGCGGGCGCGCGGCGGCGCGGGCTGCTCATGTCGGTCGCGGCGCAGGTGGTGTTCGGGCTGATCGTGGTGGCGGGGGCGGCCATCCTCATGATGCGCTGGCGCGGCCTGCTCTAGCCTGCACGGGAATTGCGGATCCCCCAAGGGGATATGAAAAGGGCCCCGCAAGGGGCCCTTTCGTCTCACATGGTCGGATAAAGCGGGAATTTCGCGCAGAGCGCCGCCACCTTGGCGCGCACCGCCGCCTCCACCTCGGCATTGCCGTCCTCGCCATGGGCGGCGAGGCCGTCCACCACTTCCACGATCCAGTCGGCGATCTGGCGGAACTCCGCCTCGCCGAAGCCGCGCGTGGTGCCGGCCGGGGTGCCCAGACGCACGCCCGAGGTCACGGTCGGCTTCTCCGGGTCGAAGGGGATGCCGTTCTTGTTGCAGGTGATATGGGCGCGGCCGAGCGCCTTTTCGGTGGCGTTGCCCTTCACGCCCTTCGGCCGCAGGTCCACCAGCATGACATGGGTGTCGGTGCCGCCGGTCACGATGTCGAGCCCGCCCTTCATGAGCTGGTCGGCCAGCGCCTGGGCGTTCTTCACCACCTGCGCGGCGTATTCCTTGAATTCCGGCCGCAGCGCCTCGCCGAAGGCCACCGCCTTGGCGGCGATCACATGCATCAGCGGCCCGCCCTGGATGCCCGGGAAGATCGCCGAGTTCACCTTCTTGGCGATCTCTTCGTTGTTGGTCAGGATCATGCCGCCGCGCGGGCCGCGCAGGGTCTTGTGCGTCGTGGTGGTCGCCACATCGGCATGGGGGAAGGGCGAGGGGTGCTGGCCGCCGGCCACCAGACCGGCGAAATGCGCCATGTCCACCATCAGGTAGGCGCCCACCTTGTCGGCGATGGCGCGGAAGCGCGCGAAGTCGATGACGCGCGGCACGGCCGAGCCGCCGGCGATGATGAGCTTCGGCTGATGCTCGACCGCCAGCCGCTCCAGCTCGTCATAGTCGATGCGGCTGTCCTGCTGGCGCACACCGTATTGCACCGCGTTGAACCACTTGCCCGACTGGTTCGGCGCCGCGCCATGGGTCAGGTGGCCGCCCGAGGCGAGGTTCATCCCGAGGATGGTGTCGCCCGGCTTCAGCAGCGCGTTGAACACGCCCTGGTTGGCCTGGCTGCCGGAATTGGGCTGCACATTGGCGAAGTCGCAGCCGAACAGCTTGCAGGCGCGCTCGATGGCGAGGTTCTCGGCCACGTCGACGAACTGGCAGCCGCCGTAATAGCGCTTGCCCGGATAGCCCTCGGCGTATTTGTTGGTCATCACCGAGCCCTGCGCCTCCATCACGGCGCGGCTGACGATGTTCTCGGAGGCGATCAGCTCGATCTCGTCGCGCTGGCGGCCGAGTTCGGCGGTGATCGAGCCGTAAAGCTCGGGGTCGCGCGTGCTGAGGGCTTCGGTGAAGAAACCGGGGTCGCGGCTGGACGTCATGGGGCTCTCCTGTTGGGAAGGCGGGATTCGCGCCATTTAGACCACGCCCGTTACGACAGGGAAGGGTGGAAACCGACATGGCCCCGAATTCCAACGAACAGGATGACGCCTATCGGAAACTTTTCCGGTCCGGCGACCCGGCCTCTCTTGAGTTTGCCCCGGCGAACCCGCATGACAGGGGCGCACAGCAGGGAAGGCCCGTCATGCGCATCAGCTTCCGCGCCAGCACCAGCCCGGCGGCGCTGGCCGCCTATACCGCGCTGAGCGATCGCTACGGCGACGAGCCGCCTGCGCGCGCCGAGATCATCGTGGCGCTGGGCGGCGACGGCTTCATGCTCCAGACCCTGCACGAGACGCAAAGCCTCGGCCTGCCGGTCTACGGCATGAATTGCGGCACGATCGGCTTCCTGATGAACAGCTACGCGGTGGAGGGGCTGGAGGAACGGCTGCGCGCGGCCGAGGAGACGGTGATCAACCCGCTCGCCATGCACGCGGTCACCGTCTCGGGGCGCGACCACCATGCGCTCGCCATCAACGAGGTGAGCATCCTGCGCGCCGGGCCGCAGGCCGCCAAGCTGCGCATCACCGTGGACGGGCGCGAGCGGATGCCGGAACTGGTCTGCGACGGCGCGCTGGTCTGCACCCCGGCGGGCTCCACCGCCTACAACTATTCGGCGCATGGCCCGATCCTGCCCATCGATTCCGACGTGCTGGCGCTGACCGCCATGGCCGCCTTCCGCCCCCGCCGCTGGCGCGGCGCGCTCCTGCCCAAGACGGCGGTGGTGCGCTTCGACGTGCTGGAAAGCGCCAAGCGCCCGGTGATGGCCGATGCCGACAGCCGGTCCTTCCATGATGTGGTGAGCGTCGAGATCCGTTCCGAACCGGCGATCCGCCACCGCATCCTGTTCGACCCCGGTCACGGGCTGGAGGAGCGGCTGATGTATGAGCAGTTCACCTGAGCGGACCGCCCTTCGGCCGCTGCCGCAATGGGTATTTGGGCCAAGAGGAAACACGGATTGCGGCTTCCTCTTGGCAAAAATACCCGATGCCGACGCGGCCGCCGGCGGGAGGTTTCGGGTCTCCGGATCGGGGCGAGGACGCGCGCGCCTTGCCCTTCAACCTGATGGAAATACCCGAAACCCGGCCGGGCCCAGGGGCGCGGCCGGGCAGGGGATCAGGACCGGGCGAGACCGATGCCTTGCAGGGCGGCGCGGATCTCGTCGAGCACCGCCGGGTCGTCGATGGTGGCGGGCATCTTGAACTCCTGCCCGTCGGCGATCTTCACCATGGTCGCGCGCAGGATCTTGCCCGAGCGGGTCTTGGGCAGCCGCTCCACCACCACCGCGCGTTTGAAATCCGCCACCGGGCCGATCTTCTCGCGCATCAGCCGCACGCAGTCCTGCACCACCTCGTCATGCGGCTTGGTGCTGCCCCTGCTGAGGCAGAGGAAGCCGAGCGGCGACTGGCCCTTCAGCGCGTCGGCGACGCCGATCACCGCGCATTCCGCCACGTCGGGATGCGAGGCCAGCACCTCCTCCATCGCGCCGGTCGACAGGCGGTGGCCGGCCACGTTGATCACGTCGTCGGTGCGCGCCATGATGTAGAGATAGCCGTCCTCGTCGACATAGCCCGCGTCGCCGGTCTCGTAATAGCCGGGGAACTGGGTGAGGTAGGATTTGCGGAACCGCTCCTCGGCGTTCCACAGCGTCGGCAGTGTGCCGGGCGGCAGCGGCAGTTTCACCGCGATGGCGCCCAGCGTGCCGGGGGAAACCGGGTGGCCGCCCTCGTCCAGCACCTGCACGTCATAGCCGGGCATCGCGACCGAGGGGCTGCCGGGCTTCACCGGCAGATGCTCGATCCCCAGCGGGTTGGCGGCGATGGCCCAGCCGGTCTCGGTCTGCCACCAATGGTCGATCACCGGGATGTTCAACTGCTTGCGCGCCCATTGGATCGTGTCGGGATCGGCGCGCTCGCCGGCGAGGTAAAGCGCTTGCAGGTGCTTGAGGTTGTATTCCTTGATGAACTCGCCCTCCGGGTCGTCGCGGCGGATGGCGCGCAGCGCGGTGGGGGCGGTGAAGAAGCTCTTCACCTTGTTCTCGGCGATCACCCGCCAGAAGGTGCCGGCATCGGGGGTGCCGACGGGCTTGCCCTCGAAGACGATGGTGGTGCAGCCGGCGATCAGCGGGCCGTAGCAGATATAGCTGTGCCCCACGACCCAGCCGACATCCGAGGCCGCCCAGAACACGTCGCCCACGCCGACATTGTAGATCGCCCGCATCGACCAGTTGAGCGCGACCAGATGGCCGGCCGTCGCCCGCACCACGCCCTTCGGCTGGCCGGTGGTGCCGGACGTATAAAGGATATAGGCCGGGTGATCGCCGGAGACCGGCACGCAATCCGCCGGCTCCACGCCATACTGGAAGGTGTGCCAGGCCACGTCGCGGCCCTCGACCAGCTTCGCCACTTCCTGCTCGCGCTGGAAGATCACGCAGAAATCGGGCTTGTGGGTGGCGAGGTCGATGGCGCCGTCGAGCAGCGGCTTGTAATGCACGATCCGGTTCGGCTCGATCCCGCAGGAGGCGGCGATGATCGCCTTCGGCTTGCAATCGTCGATGCGGATGGCAAGCTCGCGCGCCGCGAAGCCGCCGAACACCACCGAATGGATGGCGCCGAGCCGGGCGCAGGCCAGCATCGCCTCCAGCGCCTCGGGGATCATCGGCATGTAGATGATCACCCGGTCGCCCTTTTCGACGCCCTTGGCGCGCAGCGCGCCGGCGAGGCTGGCGACGCGGGTCTGCAATTCCTTGTAGGTGATGCCCTTGCGCAGGTGTGTGACCGGGCTGTCATGGATGATGGCGAGCTGGTTGCCGCGCCCGGCCAGCACATGACGGTCCACCGCGTTCCAGCAGGCGTTGACCTCGGCATCGGTGAACCATTCGTAGATCGGCGCGCGGGTGGCGTCGAGGGCGCGGGAGGGCGGCTTCACCCAGTCGATGGCGCCCGCGGCCTTCATCCAGAAACCTTCCGGATCGGCCTTCCAGCTCTCATAGATTTCCTTGTATGCCATTGTATGCACCCTCCTCCGGCTTGCGTCCTGTTACGCGACCGCCCGGGATTGCCGCAACAGTGTTACCGGTAAAGCCGGGCGGGACGACAGGAAAATTTGCAGGAATATGCCGAAGGGGCGCGGCAAAGTTTTGCAAATATCGGGGTTTTGCCAATCTTC
>JBDHSR010000230.1:0-5789 GCA_039808305.1 Gemmobacter sp.
AGATGCACCCATTTGCCGCTGGAGGACCAGTTGACGTTGCGCGGCGGGATCTGCGGCTGCGCCACGAAGGCGATGCCGCTGTCGCCGAAATCGGCGAGGCAGACGGCGTTCCAGGTGCCGACCTGATCGGGGTCCTTGCCGCGCAGCAGGTTGCCGATATTGTGGGCGGTCGCGGTGACCATGCTTTCGATCATGAAGCCGGTCTTGGGAACGCCGCAGGGCACCGGGGTCGGCCCCATCGGCGGGATGGCGACGCAGACGCCGACCGCGAAGATCTCGGGATATTTCGGGTTGCGCTGGTGGCGGTCGACGATGGTGAAGCCGCGCGGATTGCTCAGCCCCTCGATGCCCGAGACCGCCTTGACGCCCCGGAAGGCCGGCAGCAGCATGGCGAAGCCGAAGGGCAGTTCGGTCTCGGCCCGGACGCTGCCGTCATCGGCGATCTCCTCCACCACCATCCGGCCGTCCTCGACCCGTTTCACGCGGGAGGAGGTCATCCATTTGATATGCTTGGCCCGCATCTCGGATTCGAGCAGCCCCTTGGTATCCCCCACCCCGTCGAGGCCGAGATGGCCGACATAGGGTTCGGCGGTGACGAAGGTCATCGGCACCCGGTCGCGGATCTTGCGGCGGCGCAGTTCGGTTTCCACGATGAAGGCGAATTCATAGGCCGGGCCGAAGCAGCTCGCGCCCTGCGCCGCGCCGATGACGACCGGGCCGGGATTGCGGCAGAACGCCTCGAACCGCTCGCGGGCTTGCAGCGCGTGGTCGATATGGCAGACGGACTGGGTATGGCCTTCGGGGCCGAAGCCCTCGATCTCGTCGAAGGCGAGGTCCGGCCCGGTGGCGATCACCAGATAATCGTAGTCGATCGAGCTGCCGTCGGCCAGCGCGATGCGCTTCTCTTCGGGATGCAGGCGTTCGGCGGCGACGGGGCGGAAGGCGATGCCCTTCTTCGCCATCGGCTCGGCCAGATCGACCGTGATGTCCTCGCGCCCGCGCCAGCCCACCGCGACCCAGGGGTTCGAGGGGACGAAATGGTATTTGGGATCGCGGGTGACGACGGTGATGGTATCCTCGGGCCTGACCTGCCCGCGCAGCTCATAGGCCATGATGGCCCCGCCCAGCCCCGCGCCGAGAACGACGATATGTGCCATGTCCGTGCCTCCCTACACCGCATGCCTCATCGTCATTAAATTCTAATATATGAATGTGTCAATGCGATTCTGCGGCGGGAGACCGCCGGGCCGCCGGAAACGGGGATCTCCTCACGGATCGTCCTGGCCAGGCGGGGGACTGGCTCGAGGGAAACGCGCTCCCGGCCATCACGCGGACCGTATTCCCAGCCTGCGCAGCCATGGTCCGGGCCACGCCTCGCCTTCTGGATCACCGCAATCCGGTATCGGACGGCCCGCCGCGCCGACAGTCTCCGGCGGGCGGCGGCCCGCCCCGGCCGCCCGCGCGCTCACATCGCGATCCCGGCCCGGAGGATGGGCGTCCGGGCGGAGTCAGCCATCCGCCGCGTCCCGGGGCCGCAAGCCGGCGCCGATATTGCCCGGCGCGACCGCGACCGCCTTCAGCACGGCATGGACCGGGCGTCCCGGCGCGAGGTCCAGCGCGGTGGCGGAGCGGCGGGTGACGCGGGCGAGCAGCGCCTCGCCGCCGAGGTCGATCCGCACCACGACGCCGGGGCCGCCGACCTCCTGCACCCCGCGCACCACCCCCGGCAGCACGTTCAGCGCCGAGATGCCCTCGGGCCGCGCCAGGGCCAGCATCACATCCTGCGCGAGGATGCGCAGCCGCAGCCGGGTGCCCGGCGCCGCCGCGACATCCGGCAGCCAGAGCGGACCGGCGGCGCAGGACAGCCGGGTCAGCCCGTCCGCCTCCCGCGCCTCGACCCGCGCCGTCAGGATCGCGCCGGCCTCGCGCGGCCCCATGTCGAGCGACGGATCGCCGAACACCTCGGCCGCCGGGCCAGCGGCGACCAGCCGCCCCGCCTCGATCAGCACCACCGTCGTCGCCAGCCGCGCCACCTCGGCCGCCGAATGGCTGACATAGAGGATCGGCAGATCCGTCCCGTCGCGCAGCCGCTCCAGATAGGGCAGGATCTCGGCCTTGCGCTGCTCGTCCAGCGCGGCGAGCGGCTCGTCCATCAGCAGCATCCGGGGCGCCGAGAAGAGCGCCCTTCCCAGCGCCACCCGGCTTTTCTCGCCACCCGAAAGCGCGCCGGGGCGGCGGTCGAGCAGCGCGCCGATGCCCAGCATCTCGATGATCCGCCCCGGCTCCTCCACCCGCCGCCCGCGCGAGAACCAGGTGCCGTAGGCGAGGTTCTGCCGCACCGTGAGATGCGGAAACAGCCGCGCCTCCTGAAACACATAGCCGGCGCGGCGGCGATGCGGCGGCAGGCGGATGCCGCGTGCGGTATCGAGGAGCACCGCGTCGTCGGCCACGATCCGCCCCGATTGCGGGCGCAAGAGCCCCGCCACCGCGTTGATCACCGTGGTCTTGCCGCAGCCCGAGCGGCCGAACAGCGCCGTCACCCCGCGCGGCGCCTCGAAGCCGAGGTCGATGGAGAAGGCCGCGAAGCGATGCGCAAGCCGGACCGACAGCATCACACGCCCCCGATCCGCCGCGCCACCACCCGGCCCAGCCATTCCGACAGCAGGAGCGCCGTCATCGCGATGGCGATGGCGACCCCGACCAGCCGCGCCGCCGAGGCCTCGCCCCCCGGCACTTGCAGGAAGGCATAGATCGCCGAGGGCAGGGTCTGGGTCTGGCCGGGGATGTTCGAGACGAAGGTGATGGTCGCCCCGAACTCTCCCATCGCCTTGGCGAAGGCGAGGATCGCGCCGACCAGCACGCCGGGCAGGATCATCGGCAGCGTCACCGTCAGGAACACCATGATCCGCGGCGCGCCGAGGGTGGAGGCCGCCTGTTCCAGCTTCGGGTCCACCGCCTCGATCGCCTGCCGGATGGCGCGCACCATCAGCGGAAAGGCCATCACCCCGGCGGCCAGCGCCGCCCCGGTCCAGCGGAAGGCGAAGACGATGCCGAACCACTGGTCGAGCACCGATCCCACCGGCCCCTTCCGCCCGAAGGTCAAGAGCAGCAGATAGCCCGTCACCACCGGCGGCAGGATCAGCGGCAGATGGACCAGCCCGTTCAGCACCTGCCGCCCCGGAAACCGCCCGCGCGCCAGCGCATAGGCCACCGCGATGCCGATGGGCAGGCTCACCACCGTCGCCACCGCCGAAACCTGCACCGACAGCGCCACCGCGCGCCATTCCTCCGGCGAGAGCCAGCCGTCCATTCTTCCGCCTTTTCCCGTCCCTTCGTCGCCCGGCATTTGACCCGAGCGGCCGGTCCGGCGCAAGCGTTGTTTCCGCAGAGACATATCCAGACCTCACGCGGGTTTGACCGGCCGTGAGTTGCCAGCGCATCCCCTCAAGGCCCAATGGAGCGGCTTTCGCGCAAAGAGGTGTTCCGCCGTGACCGTCCGCATCCTTCCCCTCGCCGCCCTGCTGGTCCTGGCCGCCTGCGTCGGCCCGACCGCCGCGCCCCGGCTCGGCCCCGCGGGAGAGCAGGCGAGCCAGCGCTACGAGATCACCGGGAAGAACATCGCCGCCATCCGGCAGCGCGCGCTGGAGACGCTGAACACCACGCGGGCGGACCATGGCGCGGCGCCGGTCGCGCTCGACCCCCGGCTGACCGAGGCCGCGATGGCGCAATCGCGCTCCATGTCGCAGCAGCGCCGCGCCTGGCATTTCGACGCCGAGGGCACCTCGCCGCCCGACCGCGCCAAGCGGGCGGGATATGCGGCCGGCATCGTCGGCGAGGTGGTCTCCGACACCTACGAGACCGAGGTGCAGACCCTCGCCACCTGGATGGGCCGGCCGGAACAGGCCGCCATCCTGACCAGCCCCGCCGCGCGGGCCGTCGGCATCGGCGTGCAGCAGGACCCGGACGGGCGCAACTGGTGGACGCTGGTGGTCGGCCGCTGAGGCCCGCCTCACGCGAAGCTGAACCGGCGTGATTTGCCGCGACGCGGCCACGCTGCAAGAAACAGACATATCGCAATGAAAGGATACGAGCAGATGTATCAGCATTTCGACCGCCGCCGCATCCTGGCCTTCGGCGCGCTGGCCGCCGCCGGGCTCTGCGCCCCGGCGCTGGCGCGGGCGGATGTGGTGCAGGTGCCGCCCTCGCCCGCCAACCGCCACAACACGGCGAGCTTCCGCGCCCAGGACTGGCGCGAGCATTTCCCGACCCTGCGGCGCGGCGCCATCCTCTGCGACCTGACCTCCCGCGCGCTGCATTTCTGGTCGGAGGACGGGGCGACCTATCTCACCTTCCCCTCCTCGGTGCCGCTGGACGAGGAACTGACCAAGCGCGGCCATACCGAGATCGTGCTGAAGCGGCGCGATCCGACCTGGATCCCCACGCCCGACATGCGCCGCCGCTATCCCGACCTGCCCGCCTCCATCGGCCCCGGCCCGGACAATCCGATGGGCAGCCGGGCGCTGAATCTCGGCTGGCAATATTACCGCATCCACGGCATCGACAAGCTGGAGAAGATCGGCCGCCCGGCCTCGCATGGCTGCGTCGGCCTGTTCAATCCGCATGTCGAGAAGCTGTTCGAACTGGTCGAGGTCGGCACGCAGGTGAAGCTGCTCTGAGCCTCAGCCCGGCGGGGCGGTGCTGGCGCGGATCACCAGATCGACCGGCAGCACGGTATCCTCGTCGCCGCCCTGCCCCGCCAGCAGGCGCAGCATCCGCTCCGCCGCCAGCCGGCCGAGCGCCGCGCGCGGCTGGCGGATCGTGGTCAGCGGCGGCGAGATATGGGCGATCAGCTCGATGTCGTCGAACCCCACCACCGAGACATCGCGCGGCACCGCGAGCCCGTGGCGCTGCACCTCGCCGATGAAGCCGCAGGCCATCGCGTCGGAGGCGAGGAACACCGCCGTCGGCCGCTCGCCGCGCGGCTGCGCCAGCCAGAGGCCCGCCGCCGCCCGCCCCGATTCCAGCGAGAAATCGCCGGGATAGAGCGCGCCCTCCGGGAAAGGCAGCCCGCGCGCCGCCAGCGCGTCGCGCACCCCGCCCAGCCGCGCCTCGGTCAGCACATTGCCGCGCGGCCCCGCCACATGGCCGATCCGGCGATGGCCGAGCCCCGCCAGATGGTCGACCGCCAGCCCCGCCGCCGCGCGGTTGTCGATCTTCACCCGCGGCGCCGGCAGGCCGCGCACCCATTCGCAGGCCTCCACCACCGGCACCCGGCCTTGCAGCGCCGCCGCCGGCAGGGTGCCGTCGAGAATGATGAGCCCGTCGGCGCGCGAGGGTTCGGCGTAATCGAGAAGCCGCTCCGCCCCCGCCGTGCTGGTATCGGCGATCAGCAGGTTGTAGCCCGCAGGCCCCAGCACCGAGGCGATGCCCGACAGGATCTGCGAGAAGAACGGATTGGCGAGGTTCGGCACCAGCGCCACGATCCCCCCGGTCCGGCGATGGCGCAGGTTGCGCGCCGCCTGGTTGAGCCGGTAGCCGGTCGCCTCGATCGCCGCCCGCACGGTGGCGCGGGTCTCTTCGCTCACCAGATCGGGGTTGGACAGGACGCGGCTCACCGTCGCGGTGGAAACCCCCGCGCGGCGCGCCACATCGCTGATCTTCGGCCGGTCCTGCCTCATGCCCCCTCTTAGCCCCGGCGCCCTGCGGGCTCAATCTGCGGAAATATCTTGCAACCGATTACATCGCGCGTCTATCCTGAATGAAACCGATTACATCCGCCAGACTCAGGG
>JBDHSR010000231.1:0-5765 GCA_039808305.1 Gemmobacter sp.
CGAAGAATGCTGGCCCCTATATGGGCCGCGCGGGGCCAAAGGCCAAGGGGGTTTGCAGCCGCGCGCCGCCTCGTCTACGGTGATCGCGGTCAGCCCGGTCGATGGCGTGCATTTCGAGGCCGAGGCGCATCGGAAGCTCGGCCGCGCCGTGGCCCGGGCGGTGCGCGCGCCGTGATCCCCGCTCAGCAGGGTTTCGGCCAGCCGTCGATGATGGCCACCGCCTCGTCGGCGGTCTCGACATAGCGGAACAGGTCCAGATCCTCGGGGCTGATCGTGCCGGCCTCGGCCAGCGCCTGCCAGTTGATCACCCGCTCCCAGAACGTCCGGCCGAACAGCAGGAAGGGCACGGAGCGCATGCGGCGGGTCTGGATCAGGGTCAGGCTCTCGAACATCTCGTCCAGCGTGCCGAAGCCGCCGGGGAAGATGCAGACCGCCTTCGCCCGCATCAGGAAATGCATCTTGCGGATGGCGAAGTAGTGGAAGTTGAACGAGAGATCCGGCGTCACATAGGCATTGGGCGCCTGTTCGTGCGGCAGCACGATGTTCAGCCCGATGGACTGCCCGCCCGCCTCATGCGCGCCGCGATTGCCGGCCTCCATCACCCCCGGCCCGCCGCCGGTGACGATGACATTCTCGCGCCCGTAGCTTTCCATGCTGCGCTCGGTCATGATGCGGGCGAAGCGGCGGGCCTCCTCGTAGTAATGCGAGAGCTCGGCGAGTTGCGGGGTTTTCGCCGTCTCCTTCCGCTCCGGCGCCGGGATGCGGGCGCCGCCGAACAGGACGATGGTGGATTTGATGCCCCGCTCGTCCATCACCATCTGCGGCTTCAGCAGTTCCAGTTGCAGCCGCACCGGCCGCAATTCCTCGCGCGTCAGGAAATCCGGGTCGGCGAAAGCCAGCCGGTAGGCCGGCGCCCGGGTCTGCGGCGTGTCGGGAATGCGATGGGTGGCCGCCACATCCTGCACGCTGTCGCGGAAGGGATGGCTGCGGGTGTCGTCGGTCATTCTGTCATCCTTGAAACGGCCGGCCGGCTGTCGGGAACGGCGATTGCGCGGGCCGGGGCCAGCGACTATAGGCTAGGGCGCAAATGCCGGATAGGGAAGGGAGCGCCATGAGCAACGCCGCACTGGAAGCCGCCATCGAAGCCGCCTGGGAGGCGCGCGACACCATCACCCCGGCGACGAAGGGCGAAACCCGTGACGCGATCGAGGCGACGCTGGACGCGCTCGGCAAGGGCACGCTGCGCGTGGCCGAGAAGCGCGGCGCCGACTGGCATGTGAACCAATGGGCCAAGAAGGCGGTGCTGCTCGGCTTCCGCCTGAAGGACATGGAGGTCCAGACCGGCGGCCCGCAGGGCGGCACCTGGTGGGACAAGGTGGACAGCAAGTTCGCCCATTGGGGCGAGGCGCAATGGCAGGCGGCGGGCTTCCGCGCGGTGCCGAACTGCGTGGTGCGCCGCTCGGCCCATATCGCGAAGGGCGTGGTGCTGATGCCCTGCTTCGTCAACCTCGGCGCCTATGTGGACGAAGGCACCATGGTGGATACCTGGGCCACGGTGGGCTCCTGCGCGCAGATCGGCAAGAACGTGCATCTCTCGGGCGGCGTCGGCATCGGCGGCGTGCTGGAGCCGATGCAGGCCGGCCCCACCATCATCGAGGACAACTGCTTCATCGGCGCCCGGTCCGAGGTGGTGGAGGGCTGCATCGTGCGCGAGGGCTCCGTCCTCGGCATGGGCGTCTTCATCGGCAAATCCACCAAGATCGTCGACCGCGAGACCGGCGAGGTGATGTATGGCGAGGTTCCGGCCGGTTCGGTGGTGGTCGCGGGCTCCATGCCGTCGAAGAACGGCATCAACCTCTATTGCGCGGTGATCGTGAAGAAGGTCGACGCGCAGACCCGTTCCAAGACCTCGATCAACGAATTGCTGCGGGACTGATCCCCGCGGGGCGGGCGGCGTGCCCGTCCCGGCCTCGGCCGGCCTATGCGCCGGCCCGGCAGTCCGCGTGACGTAGCCGGCGCGAACACCGCCGGGCGATGCCTCCAGCCATCATCGTTTCTTCGTCTCCGTGGGGCTTCCATATCCTCGCGCGGAAGAAGACCTGCCGGTCTCCTCACCCCATGAGATCGGGCTGGACGCCCGATGCCACGGGAAGCGAGCCCCCGGAAAAGCGAAACGGCGCCCCGATCCATCATCGGGGCGCCGTTTCCGTAATCTCCGGCCGATCTCAGCCGCGCTCTTCGATGATCTTCACGAGATGCGGGATCTTGTTGACCATGCCGCGCACCGAAGGGGTATCCTCCAGTTCGCGGGTGCGGCGCAGCTTGTTCAGGCCGAGGCCCTTCAGCGTCGCGGTCTGGATCGCGGGGCGGCGGGCCGCCGAGGCGACCTGCTGGACGACGATGGTTTTCTTCGCCATGATCAGGCCTCCACCGCTTCAGCTTCGGGCTTCTTCAGGATCTCGGCCACTTTCTTGCCGCGACGCTGCGCGACCGAACGGGGCGAGGCCTCATGCTTCAGGCCGTCGATGGTGGCCCGGATCATGTTGTAGGGGTTTTGCGACCCCAGCGATTTCGCCACGATGTCCTGGATGCCGACCATCTCGAACACGGCGCGCATCGGGCCGCCGGCGATGATCCCGGTCCCGGCCACGGCCGAGCGCATCACGACCTTGCCGGCGCCATGACGGCCTTCCATGTCGTGATGCAGGGTGCGGCTGTCCTTCAGCGGCACGCGGATCAGCGAGCGCTTGGCCTGTTCGGTGGCCTTGCGGATCGCCTCCGGCACCTCTTTGGCCTTGCCCTTGCCGAAGCCGACGCGGCCGCGCTGGTCACCCACCACGACCAGAGCGGCGAAGCCGAAGCGCTTGCCACCCTTGACGGTTTTCGACACACGGTTGATCGCGACCAGACGGTCGGCGAATTCCGGGGTTTCCTCGGCGCGGTCGCGGCGGTCGCCGCCACGCTGGCCACGGTCATCCCGGCGGTTTTCACGTTCTGCCATAAGGCATTCCTTGCATAGGTGGCGCGCAGCGGCGCCGGATGGGCCAATCCTGGTGCGAGGGACCGCGAGGGCCCCCGCCCGGATCATCGGGGGGACGCGAACGTCCCCCGCCTGGATCAGAACTTCAGGCCGCCTTCACGGGCAGCGTCGGCCAGGGCCTTGATCTTGCCGTGAAAGAGGAAGCCGCCGCGGTCGAAGTAGCACTCCTCGACACCGGCCGCCTTCGCACGCTCGGCAATCGCGGAACCCACCTTGGCGGCGGCCTCCACGTTGTTCTTGCCGACGAAGCCCAGATCCTTTTCGAGGGTCGAGGCCGCGGCGAGGGTCACGCCCCGCACGTCGTCGATCAGCTGGACGCTGATGTTCTTGCTGGAGCGATGGACCGACAGACGCGCGCGTCCATTGGCCATCGCCTTCAGTTTGTTCCGGACGCGCAGGCGGCGCTTGAGGAACAGCTCTCTCTTGTTGTTCGCCATCTTCGCTATCCTTACTTCTTCTTACCTTCCTTGCGGAAGACGAACTCGTCCTTGTAGCGGATGCCCTTGCCCTTGTAGGGCTCCGGGCGCTTCCACTCGCGGATGTTCGCGGCGACCTGACCAACAAGCTGCTGGTCGATGCCTTCCACAATGATTTCGGTCTGCTTCGGGGCCGTCACGGTGACGCCCTTCGGCACTTCGAAGTTCACTTCATGCGAATAGCCGAGCTGCAGCTTCAGGACATTGCCGGCCATCGCGGCGCGGTAACCCACGCCCTGGATCTCCAGCTCTTTCTTGAAGCCTTCGGTCACGCCGATCACCAGGTTCTCGACCTGCGACCGGACCATGCCCCATTGCTGGCGCGCGCGCTTGGAGGTGCCGCGCGGCGTCACCTTCACGCTGCCCTCTTCGAGAGCCACGGTCACATCGTCGGTCGCCGTGAAGCTGCGGGTGCCTTTCGGCCCCTTCACTTCGACGGTCTGGCCCTTGATCTCGGCCGAGACGCCTTTCGGCAGGGCGACGGGTTTCTTGCCGATACGAGACATTCCACCCTCCTCAGAACACGGTGCAGAGCACTTCGCCGCCGACATTGGCGGAGCGTGCGGCTGCATCGGACATCACGCCCTTCGGGGTCGAGACGATGGAAACGCCGAGGCCGTTGCGGACCGACGGGATTTCCTTCACGCCCATATAGACGCGACGGCCGGGTTTCGACACGCGCTTCAATTCGCGGATGACCGGCTCGCCTTCGAAATACTTCAGCGAGATCACCAGCTCGCCCTGACCGTTATCGGTCGAGGCGCGCTCGTAGCCGCGGATGTAGCCTTCGTTGGCCAGCACGTCCAGCACCCAGGCGCGCAGCTTGGAGGCGGGGGTGGAGACGGTCGATTTTCCGCGCGCCTGGGCGTTGCGGATGCGGGTCAGCATATCGCCGAGAGGATCGTTCACAGACATGGGTCGGTCCTCCTTACCAGCTCGACTTCACCATGCCGGGGATCTGGCCGAAAGAGGCCAGCTCGCGCAGCATGATCCGCGACAGTTTCAGCTTGCGGTAGTAAGCATGGGGACGGCCGGTGAGCTGGCAGCGGTTGTGCAGCCGGGTCGCCGACGAGTTGCGGGGCAGTTGTGCCAGTTTCTGGGCCGCCTGGAAGCGCTCGGCCACCGGCAGGTCCTGATTGGCGATGATCCCTTTGAGAGCGGCGCGCTTGGCGGCGTAAACGTCCACCAGATGCTGGCGCTTCTTCTCGCGTTCGATCATGGATTTCTTGGCCATAATGTTTTCCTCGCGCGATCAGCCGGAGAACGGCATGTTGAAGTGCTTCAGCAGCGACTTCGCTTCAGCGTCGGTCTTGGCGGTGGTGCAGATGATGATGTCCATGCCGAGCACGTCGTCGATCTTGTCGAAGTCGATCTCGGGGAACACGATCTGCTCCTTCAGCCCCATGGCGTAGTTGCCACGGCCATCGAACGACGTGCCCTTGACGCCGCGGAAGTCGCGGACGCGCGGCAGCGCGACGTTGATGAGACGGTCGAGGAATTCATACATCCGGTCGCCGCGCAGGGTGACCTTGCAGCCGAGCGGCATCTCCTCCCGCACGCGGAAGCCGGCGATCGACTTCTTGGCATGGGTGATGACGGCCTTCTGGCCCGCGATCAGCGTGAGCTGCTCGGCGGCGGTCTTGACCTTCTTGGTGTCCTTCACGGCCTCGCCCACGCCCATGTTGATCACGACCTTGTCGAGGCGCGGGATCATCATGTCGTTCTTGTAGGCGAATTCTTCCTTCATCGCCGCGCGGATCGCGGAGCGATAGGTCGCTTTCAGACGCGGGGTGTATTGAGCGGCGTCGAGCATCAGATCACGTCCCCCGTGGTCTTGGCGAAACGCACCTTCTTGCCGTCCTCGACACGGAAGCCGACGCGGGTGGGTTTGCCGTTCTTGTCAACGATCGCGAGGTTCGACAGGTCGATCGGCATCGCCTTGGCGATGCGGCCGCCCTGCGAGGTCTGCGACTGCTTGGTGTGACGGATGGCGATGTTCACGCCCTCGACCACGGCCTTGTTCTCGGACGGGTTCACCGAGGCGATCTCGCCCTGCTTGCCCTTGTCCTTGCCGGTGAGCACGACGACCTTGTCGCCCTTTTTCAGCTTCGCAGCCATCAGAGCACCTCCGGCGCCAGCGAGATGATCTTCATGAAGTTCTTGGCACGCAGCTCGCGCACGACCGGCCCGAAGATACGGGTGCCGACCGGTTCGCCCTGGTTGTTCAGGATGACGGCGGCGTTGCGGTC
>JBDHSR010000232.1:0-5701 GCA_039808305.1 Gemmobacter sp.
GCGAAATAGTGGCGCAGGAAGACGAAGCAGATCACATCCTCCAGCGCCTGCACCTCGGGGTCGCGCTTGATGCCCTCCTTGCGCAGCAGCACGCCGATGCGGGCCTGCGCCGCCGCGTCGTAGCCCGCATCGGCCATCATGCCCGCCACCCGTTCGGCATGGCGGCGGCCCTGTTCGCGGCGCCAGTCGAGATAGCCCGCCTTGCCCTCCGGGTAGGCGGCGCGGGGCAGGAGCCAGCGTTCGACATGCTGGCCGCGCGCGGCGATGCGCAACAGGTCCGACGCCTCGGGCACCTGCCGCGCCAGCTCGGCGCTCATCCGCTCGCCATAGAGCAGCGCGGCGGGGCGCCCCTCCTCCAGCGTCGGGTCCGCCGCGTTGGCGCTGTCTATCGCATCGAGAACCGCTGCCAGATCCATGGTGGCCTCCCTCTTTCCGGCCCATCCTGGGCCGGGCGGACGGGTGGCGCAAGGGCCGGAAAAGCGGACGCCGCCCCGAAGGGCGGCGCCGGCTCATTCGGCGACGATCAGCTTCGGCTTGCTGTCGGGCGGCGGCCGGGTTTCCAGCCGCGCAACCCGCGTCTCCAGATCCGAAAGGCCCGCCGTCACCGCCTCGGGCGTGAGCACCTCCGGCTCGCGCTCGCCGGGGCCGACCATCAGCCGCGCGGCCCGCGCCAGCAGGCGCGACAGGTCGTCCATGATGAGGAAGAAGGCCGGCACCACCACGAGGCTCAGCACGGTGGAGGCGATGATGCCGCCGATCACCGCCGTCGCCATCGGCGCGCGGAACGAGCCGCCCTCGCCCACCCCCAGCGCCGAGGGCAGCATCCCCGCCGACATCGCGATGGAGGTCATCACGATGGGCTGCGCCCGCTTGTGGCCGGCCTCCACCACCGCCGCGAAGCGGTCGAAGCCGCGATTGCGCATCTCGATGGCGAAATCCACCAGCAGGATGGCGTTCTTGGTCACGATCCCCATCAGCATCAGGATGCCGATCATCACCGGCATCGACAAGGGCGAGCCGGTCAGGATCAGCGCCGCCGCCACGCCGCCGATGGCCAAGGGCAGCGACAGAAGGATGGTGAAGGGCTGGATCACCGAGCCGAAGAGCAGGATCAGCACCGTCAGCACCAGCATGAGCCCCATAGTCATCGCATTGCCGAAACTTTCCATCATCTCCTGCTGCACCTCGGCATCGCCGGATTCGGCGATCCGCACGGAGGCCGGCAGTTCCACCGATTCGGTGACCTGCTTGAACCGCTCCGAGGCGGAGCCGAGCGCCACGCCCACCGGCAGGTTGGCCCCGATGGTGGCGCGCCGCTCGCGGTTCAGCCGCTCCACCGTCGAGGGCCCTTCCGCGATGCGGATCTCGGCCACCGCCGAAAGCGGCACCGAGGCGCCCGAGGCGGTCGGCACCCGCAACGCCGCCAGCCGCGCCAGATCGCCGCGCGTCGCGTCGTCCAGCCGCACCCGCACCGGGATCTGCCGGTCGTCGATGCTGAACCTGGCCAGCGCCGCGTCCACATCGCCGATGGTGGCGACCCGCACCACCTCGGCGATGGCGGCGGTGGTGACGCCCAGCCGCGCCGCCTCGGCCGGTTTCGGCGCGATCTGAAGCTCCGGCCGGGGCAGCGCGCCTTCGGAGGCCACATTGGCCAGCAGCGGCTCCGCCGCCAAAGCCGCCTCCAGCCGCGCCACGGCGAGGTTCAGGTCGGCCTCGTCGCTCGACAGGATCGAGAACGAGAGGTCGCGCTCGCCCCGGTCGTTCAGCTTGAAGGCGCGCATGTCGGGCAGGTCGCGCAGCCGCGCGAAGATCTCGGCCTCGATCTCGTTCTGCGGGCGGGTGCGACCGGCGCGTTCCATCTCGGGCACCAGCGCCGCGACGCCGGGGATCGACCGGCCGATCTGCGCCAGCCGGTGCAGCAGCGAATGGTCCAGCCGCTCCAGCAGCACCGTCACGGCGGCGCGGCGGGTGTCGAGATCGCCGGTCGGCGAGGCGCCGCCCAGCACGATGATGTCGCGCACCCCCTCGACCGGGCGGATGCGGGCGGCGATGGCGGCGGTGGTGGCCTCGGTCTCGTCCAGCGTGGCGCCGGGCGGCAGTTCCACGCTGATCGAGATGCGGCTGATGTCCTCGGGCGGCAGGAAGCTGCCCGGCACCTGGAGCATGAAATGCACCGAGACGGCCAGCACCCCGATCCCGCTCAGCAGCGTGAGATAGCGCGCCGGCAGGAAGCGCCAGCCGCCCGAGGTCGACCGCCGCACCAGCCGCAGATATTGCCGCATCATCCAGCCGTCGGCATGGTCGTCATGCCCGGCGGCATCCTTGGCCTTCATCAGATAGGCGGTCATCATCGGCGTAATGAGCCGGGCGACCAGCAGCGAGAACATCACCGAAATCGCCACGGTCAGCCCGAATTGCCGGAAATACTGCCCCGGAATGCCGGGCATGAAGCTGACCGGCACGAAGACCGCGATGATGGTGAAGGTGGTGGCGATCACCGCGAGCCCGATCTCGTCCGCCGCGTCGATCGAGGCGCGGTAGGGGGTCTTCCCCATGCGGATATGGCGGGCGATGTTCTCGATCTCCACGATGGCGTCATCGACGAGGATGCCGGTCGCCAGCGTGATCGCGAGGAAGCTCACGAGGTTGAGCGAGAAGCCCAGCAGGTCCATCACATAGAAGGTCGGGATCGCCGAAAGCGGCAGGGCCACGGCGGCGATGGCGGTGGCGCGCCAGTTCCTGAGGAAGGCGAAAACCACGAGGATCGCCAAGAGCGCCCCCTCCATCAGCGTATGCAGCGCGCTTTCGTAATTGCCGTAGGTGTAGAAGACCGTATCGTCGACCAGCGTGATGCCGACCTCCGGGTGGGCCGCGCGCAGGCGGTCCAGCTCGGCATTCACCACCTCGGCGACAGAGACCTCCGAGGCGCCCTTGGCGCGGAACACCGAGAAGGTCACCACCTGCTCGCCGTTGAGTTTCGAGAAGCTGCGCAACTCCTCATAGGTGTCGGTGACGGTGCCGAGATCGGTCAGCCGCACATGCCGCCCGCCCGCCAGCGCGATGGTGGTGGCGCGCAGCCGCTCCACCGTGTCGGCATTGCCCAGCGTGCGGATCGCCTGCTCCCCCGCGCCCAGTTCCGACCGGCCGGAGCCGAGATTGGCGTTGGTCGCACGCAATTGCCGGCTGACCTGCGGCGCGGTGATGCCGAAACTGCCGAGCTTCACCGGATCGAGCTCGATGCGGATCTCGCGGTCGGCGCCGCCGTAGCGGTCCACCTGACCGACGCCGGGGCGGCCTTGCAGGCTCCGCTTGATCTTGTCGTCGACGAACCAGGACAGTTCCTCCATCGTCATGTTCGGCGCGGTGACGGCGAAGGTCATGATCGCCTGCCCTTCCACATCGACACGGTTGACGATGGGCGGCTCGGCATCGCCCGGCAGATCGCCGCGGATCTTGTCGATGGCGTCCTTCACATCCTGCACCGCCTTGTCGGTCGGCACTTCCATGCGGAATTTCACCAGGGTGCGCGAGCTGCCGTCGGTGACGGTGGATTCGATGTCCTTCACCCCGGCGATGCCGGCCACGGCATCCTCGATTTCCTTGGTGATCTGGGTCTCCATCTCGGCCGGCGCGGCGCCGGCCTGCATCACCGTCACCACGACGAAGGGCACGTCGATATTGGGGAAGCGCGTGACCGGCATGGCGTTGAAGCTCTGCCAGCCCAGCACCAGCAGCATGACGAAGGCCAGCAGCGGCGCGACCGGATTGCGGATCGACCAGGCGGAGAAGTTCATGGCGCGCCCCTCACTGCGTCGCGGCGGGGATCGGGTTCACCCGGTCGCCGTCACGGACGAAGGCGGCGGCCTTGGTCACCACCTGCTCGCCCTCCGCCAGCCCCGAGACGATCTCGACCCAGCCCGCGTCGCGGATGCCGGTCTCGACGGCGGTGCGGCGGACGGTGCCGTCCTTCACCACCATCACCGTGGCGCCCTCGACCCCGGCGCCGACGGCGGTGACCGGCACCGCCAGCGCCCGCCGC
The DNA here is from genome assembly GCA_039808305.1 of Gemmobacter sp. Taxonomy (GTDB): domain Bacteria; phylum Pseudomonadota; class Alphaproteobacteria; order Rhodobacterales; family Rhodobacteraceae; genus Gemmobacter. The sequence goes on from JBDHSR010000232.1 coordinate 4,040, forward strand.
TCGGCCAGCAGGATCTCGGCCTCGGCATACATGCCGGAGCGCAGGATGCGGGCATTCTCCAGCGTGACGCGCGCGGTGCCGAGGCGGGTGGCGGTGTTCACCCCCGGCTCCACCAGCCGGACGGTGCCGGACAGCGGCTCCGCCATGCCGATGGCGCGGATCTGCGCCGCCATGCCGGGCTGGAGGCGCACCAGATCGGCCTCGGCGATCTCGGCGCGCAGTTCCAGCGCGCCGTCCTTCATCAGCACGAACATCGGCTGTCCGGCGGCGCTCGCCACCGCGCCGACCTGGGCGTTGCGCGCCAGAACCTCGCCCGCGACCGGGGCCACGACATTGGTGCGCGTCAGGTTCAGCTCCACATTGGCAAGCTGCGCCTCGGCCAGTTCGACCTGCGCCCGCGCCGCCTCCGCCATCTGGCGCGCCACCGTCACCCGCGCCGCAGAGGCCGCCGCACTGGCCTGCGCCTGATCGTTGGCGGCGGCGCTGGCCTGCCCCTTCTCCTTCAACGCGGCGGTGCGGGCGGCCACCCGGCCCGCCTCGTCGGCGGCCGAGGTCGCCTCCAGCACCTGCGCCTCGGCCTGCGCCACGGCGGCCCTCGCCGAGGCGAGCCCCGCCTTCAACTGGCTGCGCTGCAACTCCAGCGCGGCGAGCGAGAGCTTCGCCAGCACCTGCCCGGCCTCGACGTAATCGCCCGCCTCGGCCTCCAGCGCCTCGATGGGCTGACCCTCGATCAGCGGCTGGACGATGACCTCCTCCACCGCGCCGACGAGGCCGCCGGCGATCACCCGGTCGCGCAGGTCGCGCATCGACACGTCGGAGACCGAGATGGCGGGCAGCGTCGGCACGGGTTGCGCCCCCGGCGCGGCGTCCTCCGCCCGCGCGCCGCCGGCGGCGGCGAGCATCGCCACGGCCAAGACCAATGATCCGATCCGCATTTCCATCACTCTCCCGCCCTGGCCGATGCGACCTCGTCCAGAAGCACATCCGCCAACCGTTGAATCATCCCGACGATCTCGTCCTGCGGCGCGGTGCCGCCGGTCTTGCGCTGCAAGGCCACCGCCTTCACCAGCATGACCGCGACGGCGGCATGGGTGGTGAAACGGCGCGCGGTTTCCTCGGGGCCGAGCCCGGTGATGCGCGCGAAGGTGGTCAGCAGGTAGCCCGAAACGCCGCGCTCCATCCCGTCCGCCACGGCGGCGAGTTCGGGCTTGCGCGCCGCCGCCGCGTTGATCTCGGCCCAGAGCGTGCCGTCGGCGCAGCCCCCGCCCTCCTCGGCGATGCGGGCATGCAGGCCGCAGCGCAGCGCGACCAGCGGATCGGGCGCACGCAGCACCTCGGCGAATTTCTCCTCCACCTCGCGCAGATCGCGGCGGATCATCGCCTCGACCATCGCCGCCTTCGACGGGAAATAGCGGTAGAAATTGCCGACGCTCATCCCCGCCGCGCGGGCCAGATCCTGCATCGAGGCGCCGTCGAAGCCCTTTTCCACGAACGTGTCGCGGATGCTGTCGAGGATCTCCGCCTCGCGCGGGCGGGGCGGATCGTCGGGCGGACCCGGCTGGTCGAAAGGGGCTGTCATGGCGGGAAACCGGGCGCGAGTGAACGTTCATTCACCTGATGCCGAAGCGCGGTTGGTCCGTCAAGAAAAACCTGCATGGGCCG
>JBDHSR010000233.1:0-5698 GCA_039808305.1 Gemmobacter sp.
GTGCCGAGCAGGATCGTGGTATAGCCGATGCGCAGGCAGAAATCGACGATCAGCGGGCCGCGGGCATTGGGCAGGATTTCCCACAGCATGATGTACCAGGGGCTTTCGCCGCGGGTCTGGGCGGCGGCGACATAGTCGCGCGACTTCAGTTCCATGACGAGGCCGCGCACGATGCGGAAGACGCCGGGCGCGTTGACGAAGACCACCGAGACGAAGACGTTGAGCAGGTTCGGGCGCATGGCGAAGATCCCCGTCGGGTCGAGGTCGAAGGCGAGACCGAGATAGGCCCACAGGCCGAGCGCGAGCGTTGCGCCGACATAGAGGTTGCGCCGCGGCGGATCGGTGCGGAAGCGCGCGTCCAGGAGCACGGCGACGAAGATCACCGGGAAGAGGAACAGCACGGCGGCGAACCACACGGGGATGCCGGTCCGGACGATCTCGGGCGTGACCAGCAGGTAGAAGAGCAGGATCACCGGGAAGGCCAGCACGAGATTGGCGAGGAACGACAGCAGGCTGTCGAAGCGGCCGCCATGATAGCCGGCGGGAAGGCCGAGGGTGATGCCGACCATGAAGGCGAAGACGGTGGCGGCGGGGGCGATCCTGAGCACCTCGCGCGCGCCCGTGACCATGCGCGAGAAGACGTCGCGTGCCAGCGCATCGCCGCCCAGCAGAAACCATGGATATGCGCCCTCCGGCGAACCCTTCATCGGCTGGCCGGGAAGGGCGTTCTTCATGCCCGAGAACTGCGCCAGCGGGTCGTGGGTGGCGATCATGTCGGCGAAGGCGGCGGTATAGACCCAGAACATGACGAGGGCGAAACCGGCCATGCCGACGGGGGATTCGAAGAGCCGCCCGTAGAGGGCGAGGCGGCGGCGCCAGCGGATCGAGACGGCGAAGGTGAGCGCGAGCGCCAGCCATACCGGCCAGAAGCGGATGCCGGCGTGGGCAAGGATGCTGCCCCAGGCGAGATCTTCCATCGGCCTTCCCCCCTCAGCCCAGACGGATGCGCGGATTGAGGAGGACGTAGCCGATGTCGGAGACCAGCTGCGTCAGCAGGACGACGAAGACCGCCACCACCGAACAGGCGAGCAGGAGCTGGATGTCGTTGTTGCCGGCGGCCTGCACCAGCACCCAGCCGAAGCCCTTGTAGTTGAACAGTGTCTCGGTGATCACGACCCCGTTCAGAAGCCAGGGGAACTGCAGCATGATCACCGTGAACGGGGCGATCAGGGCATTCCTCAGCGCGTGTTTCACCACGATGCCGGCGAAGGACACCCCCTTGAGGCGCGCCGTGCGGATGTATTGCCGGGTCATCACCTCGGCCATCGAGGCCCGCGTCATGCGGGCGATGTAGCCGGTGCCGTAGAGGGCGATCGTCGTGACCGGCAGGGCGAAGTTCCAGAAGGTGATGCCGTCCATGGCGCTGGTGGCGGTGCCCTGGAACAGCGTCCTGCCCTCGATCCAGCCATGGCCGGCCAGCCAGGGCGAGATGCCGGCGGTGGCCGAGGCGAACAGCGCCACCAGGATCACCCCCGACACATATTCCGGCGTTGCCGTCGAGGCGATGGCAAAGGCCGACAGGGCGCGGTCGGTCGCCGATCCTTCACGCATCCCCGACAGGACGCCGATCAGCAGGGCGGCCGGCACCATCACCGCCATCACCCAGGCCATCAGCACGCCGGTGGCGGAAAGGCTGCGCGCCATCACCTCGGTCACCGGCTGCCTGAAGACGGTTGACCAGCCCCAGTTGCCCTGCAGGATGCCGCAATGGCCGGGTGGCGTGTGGCCGGCCGCGAGGCGGTTCAGGCAGCGCCCGGTTGCCCTGCCGTCGGCCGCGGTGCCGGTCCAGCCCGGCAGCACGCCCAGCCACTCGCCATAGCGGGCGAGGACCGGCGAGGCGAAGCCGTTCGTCGCCAGCCAGCTTTCGACCTCGGCGTCGCTCATCCGGGCCGAGGCCTCGGATTTCGCCAGTTTCTCGAGGTTCGGCGGCAGGTTGGTGAGCCAGAAGACGACGAAGGTCAGCACCAGCGCGGTCAGGACCATCGCGCCGAGGCGGCGCAGGATGAAGACGGCCATGTCTCGTCCTTTCCCGGGCGGGGCAGGGGGAGAGGGGGGCGGTCGTGCCGCCAGGAGGGAAGGGCCCGCCTGCGCCGGGGCAGGCGGGGCCTGTGCCGCTCACGCGGTCCAGTGCCACTTGTAGTGGTGGTGCTCGAACTGGGCATGGATGCCGATGCCGCCCAGTCCCGGATCGGCGTGACGGAACAGCGAACGCCAGAAGGGCTGGATCAGCACGCCGTTCTCCTGCAGGATCTCCTCCAGCCGCTTCATCACCTCGCGCCGGCGGTCGGCATCGGCGATGGCCAGCGCCTCGTCGAGTTTCTGGTCGAATTCGGCGTTGGAGAAGGCGGTCTCGTTCCAGGCGGCGCCGGTCTTGTAGGCGGTGGCCAGCACCTGCACGCCCAGCGGGCGCATGTTCCATTCCGTGGCCGAGAACGGGTATTTCGTCCAGTCGTTCCAGAAGGTGGAACCGGGAAGGACGGTGCGCTTGATCCTGATGCCGGCGTCGCGGATCTGGGCGGCGATGGCATCGCAGGTGGCGGCCTGCCAGTCATCGTCGAGCGAGATCAGCTCGAACTCGAAATCCTTGCGCCCGGCGGCGGCGATCATCTCGGCCGCCCTGGCCGGGTCGATCTCCAGCGGCGGCAGCGGCGCGTATTCGGGATGGATCGGGCAGACGTGATGGTTTTCCGCCACCGTGCCCAGCCCCGCATAGCCGAGTTCGAGGACGATGGCGTTGTTGACCGCCAGCTGCAGGGCGCGGCGGACGTTCACGTCCTTGTATTCCTCGGCCAGCTGGTTGAAGCGCACGGCCAGCGTGGCCGAGGTGACGGCTTCCGTCTTCGTCCAGCCCAGCGCGTCGAAGGCCGCGATGAAATCGCCCTGGGTCTGGTAGGTGGCGTCGATGTCGCCCGAGCCGGCGGCGGCAAGCCAGGCCGAGGTATCGGTGCCGAGGTCGATGTATTCGATGCGGTCCAGATAGGGGCCGCCGTAGACCGCGGTGCCCCACCACGGCTGGTCGGCGCGCACCAGCACCTCCTTGACGCCCACCTCGACCGATTCGGGCCGGTAGGGGCCGGTGCCGATCGGGTTGGCCGCGGGATCGCCGTTGTCATAGCTCCTGTGCACGACGGCGGCCGGATAGTCGGCGCAGGAAGCGATGATGGCGATGTCGGGCTGGCTGAGCTTCAGGACCACGGTCAGCGGGTCGCTGACCACGACCGCATCGGGGCGCAGCTGCTTTGTCGCCGGATCCTGCAGCGCCCCGAGGCGGGCGGCCATCGAGTTGCCCTCGACCGTGCCGTCGGCCCAGCGGGCGAAGTTGTGCGCCACGTCGTCGGCCGTGAAGTCGTCGCCGTTCGACCACTTGATGCCGGGCCGCACCTTCAGCGTGTATTCGGTCGCGTCGTCGTTGGCCTGCCAGCTTTCCAGCAGCATGCCGCGGAAGGTGCCGTCGTTGTTGTATTCGACCAGGTATTCGAGCCAGCCGCGCAGGAAGTTGGCGATCTGGCTCCAGTCGGCGGTGCGCGGATCCTTCAGCGCCTTGATTTCCATGTTCATCCGCAGCGTGCCGCCGGTCTTCGGCGTGCCCTGCGCCCGGGCAGCCCCGGGCAGCGTGGCGCCGATCAGCCCGCAGGCCGCCGCGGCCGAAACCCCCAGCGCGGTGGAACGCGCAAGGAATTCACGCCGGCTGATCCGGCCTTGCAGGTGCTCTGCGGCATGAAGCCGCGCCGCGGGATGGACCGGCTGCGTCCGGTTGTCGGTGGTCATCATGAGCCCTCCCTGTCATGCGTGGTCGCCAGCGGCCGGGTGCCGCGGGGATGCGGGATCGGGCGGGCCCTTGTGCCATCGCCCGCAGCCCCGGGCTGCCGGCGGGTCCGGCTCTGGCGACCGGCGGGTCTGGCCCTCTTCCGCGGGCATTTGCGCATGATTTGCAACGTGCCGTCAATATGCGGCTCCGGAAGGGGGTGGGGAGCGGCGCTATCCCTTCCCCTCGGGGGCGCGGGCGTAGATGTCGTCGTAGCGGATGATGTCGTCCTCGCCGAGGTAGGCGCCGGTCTGCACCTCGATCAGCGCCATGGGCAGCTTGCCGGGATTCTCCAGCCGGTGCACCGCGCCCAGCGGGATGTAGACGGATTGGTTCTCGGTCACCAGGCGGGTGTCGCCGTCGATGGTGACGCGGGCGGTTCCCTCGACCACGATCCAGTGTTCGGCGCGGTGGTGGTGGCTTTGCAGCGACAGCGCGGCCCCGGGATTGACCACGATCCGCTTGACCTGGAAGCGCGGCCCCGTCGCCAGGCTGTCGAACCAGCCCCAGGGGCGGTGGTCGCGCGGGAAGGTCTCTGCCTGGGGTGCGCCGCGCGCCTTCAGCGCCGCCACCGCCAGCCTCACGTCCTGCGCCCGGCCTCGATGCGCCACCAGCACCGCATCCGGCATCGCCACGGCGACGATGTCGTCCAGCCCGATGCCGACCAGTTGCAGGCCTTCGGCCTCGGAGCGCAGCAGCGTGCCGCTGCAGTCGATGGCCGTCGCCGCGCCATGGGTGACCACGCCCGCCGCGTCGGGGCCGGATTCGCGCCAAACCGCCTCCCAGCCGCCCAGATCGGACCAGGCGCCGCCATAGGGCAGGACCGAGAGGTCGCCGCTCTTCTCCATCACCGCATAGTCGATCGAGATGTCGGGCAGCCGCCCCCATGGGCCGGGGGCAAGCCGCAGGAACGACAGGTCCCGCCTCGCCCCCGCGACCGCCTCCCGCGCATCCGCCAGCATCTGCGGCGCATGGGCGGCAAAGGCCGCCATGATGGCGGGCAGCGAGAACAGGAAGATGCCCGCGTTCCACAGGTGGCGCCCCGATTCCAGCATGGAGGCCGCCGCCGCGGCATCGGGCTTCTCGACGAAGCGGCTGAGGGGATGCGACTGCGGGGCGAAATCCGCCGCGGGGGGGGCCGCCAGTTCCAGCCAGCCATAGCCCGTCTCGGCGCGGTCGGGGCGGATGCCGAAGGTCACGATCCGCCCCGATTCGGCTGCCGGCACCGCCGCCAGCACCGCCGCGCGAAAGCGGGCCGCATCGGGGATCACATGGTCCGAGGGCGCCACCAGCATCAGCCCTTCCGGATCGTGCGCCGCCAGCACCAGCGCCGCCGCAAGGATCGCCGGCGCGGTGTTGCGCGCCGCGGGCTCGATCAGCACCTCCGCCGGCGCGACTCCGGCCTCGGCAAGCTGTTCGGTGACGATGAAGCGGAAATCCGCTCCTGTCACCGCCAGCGGGGGGGCGAAACCCGGCCCCGACAGGCGCAGGGCCGATTCCTGGAACAGGCTGCGCGCGCCGGTCAGGCGGGCGAACTGCTTGGGATAGCCCTTGCGCGACAGCGGCCACAGCCGGGTGCCCGAACCGCCGCACAGCAGAACGGGGTGAACAATGCGCATCGCCTCATCTCCTGTCCTGGCGCGCCTCCTTGTGCGCGTCCCTCCTGCGCGGGCCTGCCGGAACCCTGTCCCCGCGGGGCGGGGCGGGCCGTCTGCCTGCGCCTTACCATCCTTCGCCTTGTGGCGGAATTGCAGTCCGCGCTGCGGCGAAAACACGGCGCGCCGCCCCGCCCGGCTCCGCCCCGCCCGGCCCCGCCCCGCCCGGCCCCGCCCC
>JBDHSR010000234.1:0-5694 GCA_039808305.1 Gemmobacter sp.
CGCCCCCTACCGCCCGCGCCGGAAGAAGCGCGAGCGGTCGTAGAGATCCTCCAGCCGCTTCAGCCGCGCCTCGGTCTCGTTCCAGGTCAGCGTCTGGACGGAGGCCAGCAGCGTTTCGATCAGCACGGTGATCGCCACCGTGCTGTCCCAGGCGCTCGGCGCCTCGACATGGGCGGCGAGGGTGTGGCGGGCATGGGCGGAGGCCGGGCTGATCCAGCGGTCGGTGATCAGGATCACCTCTGCCCCCTGCTCCACCGCCAGTTCCACCAGTTGCAGCACCGAGTTCTCGTAGCGCCGGATGTCCAGCACCAGCAGCACATCGCCCCGCTTCATGTCCAGAAGCGCCGGCGGCCAGGTGTTCGACAGGCCCGACAGCAGCGTGACCTCGGGCCGCACCACCTTCATCAGCGTGACGAGGTAATCGGCCAGCGCATGGGTGATCCGCCCGCCCATCGCATAGACCGCCCTGCCCCGGTCGGCCAGCAGCCGCGCCGCCGCGTCGAATTCGGCATGGTCGATCTGGCCCAGCGTGGCTTGCAGATTGGCCACCACCGCATCGGCGAAGCGGTTGAGGATATGGGTATCCGGCGCGCCGCCCGCCCAGCGGTCGTGCTTGGCGATGGGCGAGAGCAGCATCGCCTCCACCTCGCCGCGCAGCGCGCCCTGGTAATCCGGATAGCCGCGATAGCCGAGCTTCTGGCAAAGCCGCACCACGGTGGGGGTGGAGACCTCGGCCGCCTTGGCCAGCGCCGTGATCGAGCCCAGCGCCGCCACCGGGTAGTTGCGCAGGATATGGGTCGCCAACTGCCGCTCCGCCCGCGTGAGGTCGGGCAGGGCGGCGCGCATGCGGTTCTCGATGCCCAGGCTGTCCTCCGTCATGCGCCCTCCCCCGATGCCCGTGCGTCCCGCCGCCCATCCTGCACCGGAACAGAAAACATTGTAACAAAAATTCCACGGAAGAAAAAATATTGACACGGGGCGGTGCGGCGAAGGACGCTGGTCGCACAACAGGGATGACTCGCAGCAATGACTGCACCGATGACCGACGATGACGGGCGCCTCGCGCCGGTGGTGGAAGGGCTGGACCGCAAGGGGGACGCGATCCTCGTCTGCGAACACGCCTCGAACGCCTTTCCCGCGCCCTGGGGCGATCTGGGGCTGACGGCCGAACAGCGGCGCGCGCATATCGCCTGGGATCCGGGGGCGCTCGGCCTGATGCGGGGGCTGGCGGCGCGGCTGGACGCGGCCTGCATCAGCGCCCGGGTGAGCCGGCTGGTCTACGATTGCAACCGCGCGCCCGACATGCCGGGCGCGATGCCCGCGCGGTCGGAGCTGCATGACGTTCCGGGCAACGCCGCCCTGACGCCGGAGGAGCGGCGCGGCCGCTGCCGCGCGGTCTACCTGCCGTTCCAGACCGCGCTGCACGGGGTGATCGCCGAGCGGATCGCGCTCGGCCGACGCCCCACGATCATCACCGTCCACAGCTTCACCCCGGTCTATTTCGGCAAGCGCCGGAGCGTGGAATTCGGGGTGATCCACGATGCCGATCCCCGGCTGGCCCGCGCCATCCTCGCCGAGGCCGAGGCGCAGACCAGTCTCGTCTGCGGGCTGAACGCGCCCTATTCCGCCGCCGACGACGTGACCCATACCCTGCGCCTCCAGGCGACGCCCTACGGCCTCGCCAACGCCATGCTGGAGATCCGCAACGACCTGATCGCCACCGCCGCCGCCGAGGAGACCATGGCCGACCGCCTCGCCCCCGTCCTCGCCGCCGCGATGGCCAGCCTGAAGGAAGCCCCGGATGCCTGAATGGTGCCTTGCCTTCGTCCGCGTGGTCGATGCGATCAACTATCGCATCGGCCGCGTGGCGATGTATCTGTTCTTCGCGCTGATGGGGATCCTGATGTGGTCCACCATCTCGAAACTGGCGTTCAACCCCTCGCTCTGGACGCTGGAAATGGCGCAATTCGCCATGGTGGCCTATTATGTGCTGGGCGGGCCCTATGCGATGCAGATGGGCTCGCAGGTCCGCATGGACCTGTTCTACGCGAAATGGAGCCCGTCGCGGCAGGCGATGACCGACGCGCTGACCGCCTTCGCGCTGCTCGTCTATCTCGGCGTGATGATCTGGGGCGCCTGGGACAGCCTGGCCTATTCGCTGCAACTGAAATGGATCGACGGCTGGCCGCAGATCGGCCGGCTGGAGCGTTCCCCCACCGCCTGGCGGCCCTGGCTCTGGCCGATCAAGCTGACCATGTTCGTGGGCTTCGTGCTGATGCTGCTGCAATCGCTGGCCTTCCTGATCCGCGACATCGCCACCATCCGGGGGGTCTCGATCCCCGGCGCCACCATCCATGCCGAGGACGCCGCCTGATGCCGCAGGAAATGATCGCCCTTCTGATGTTCTCGACCATGCTGGTGCTGATGGTGACCGGCCAGCGGGTCTTCGCGGTGATCGGGGTGGTGGCGGTCGTGGCGTCGCTGGCGCTCTGGGGCACCGGCGGGCAGGCCATGGGCTTCTCGGCCGCGATGAAGCTGATGAAATGGTATCCGATGCTGACGCTGCCCATGTTCGTCTTCATGGGCTATGTCATGAGCGAGACCCGGCTGGCCGAGGATCTCTACCGGATGTTCCATGTCTGGTTCGGCCCGATCCCCGGCGGGCTCGCCATCGGCACGCTGCTCCTGATGGTGCTGATCTCGGCGATGAACGGGCTGTCGGTCGCCGGCATGGCGATCGGCGCCACCATCGCGCTGCCGGAGCTGGTGCGGCGCGGCTACGACAAGCAGATGATCTCGGGCGTGATCCAGGCGGGATCGAGCCTCGGCATCCTGCTGCCGCCCTCGGTGGTGCTGGTGCTCTATGCGATGATCGCCCGCGCGCCGGTCTCGGATCTCTGGCTGGCCGGCGTGGTGCCGGGGCTGATGATGGCGGGGATCTTCCTGATCTATGTGGCGCTGCGCTGCTGGCTGCGCCCCGAGCTCGGCCCGCCGGTGCCGCGCGAGGAACTGGCGGGGGTGACCTGGGGCCAGCGCATCGCGCTGCTGCGCGAGGGGGCGCTGCCGCTCATCATCTTCGCCGCCATGATGATCCCCTTCGTGCGCGGCTGGACCAGCCTGGTCGAAAGCTCGGTGCTGGGCGTGTTCACCACCGTCGTCGCCGCCGCGCTGAAGCGCCGCCTCACCTGGCGGGTGATCGAGATCGCGCTGCGCAACACGCTCGGCATCTCCTGCATGTTCATGTGGATCATCCTTGCAGCACTTTCCTTCGGGGCGGTGTTCGACGGGCTCGGCGCGGTGAAGGCGATCGAGACGCTGTTCGTCTCGGATCTGGGCCTCGGCCCCTGGACGATCCTGATCCTGATGCAGCTCACCTTCCTCATCATGGGGATGTTCCTCGACGATACCGCGATGCTGGTGATCGTGGCGCCGCTTTACGTCCCGCTGGTCGCGCAGCTCGATCTCGGCATCCCGCGCGACCAGGTGCTGATCTGGTATGGCGTGCTTTACACCGTCACCTGCCAGATCGCCTATCTGACGCCGCCCTTCGGCTACAACCTGTTCCTGATGCGCGCCTTCGCGCCCCCCAGCTTCACCATGGGCGACATCTACAAATCCGCCCTGCCCTTCGTGGGGCTGATGCTGCTCTCGCTGGTCCTGATCGGTCTCTTTCCCGGCATCGCGCTCTGGCTGCCCTCGATGCTGAGCGTGAAATGACGCAAACCGCACGGGGCGCGGCACGCATCGCCCCGGCCCTTTTCCAACGGAGGTCCAAGATGACGACAAGACGCAAGTTCCTGACCACCGGCGCGCTCGGCGGCGCGGCCGCGCTTGCCGCCCCCGCCGTGGTCCGCGCCCAGGCGCCGATCAAGTGGCGGATGCAGACCTATGCCGGCGCCGCGCTGGGCGAGCAGGTGGCCAAGCCCGCCGTCGACGCCTTCAACGCGATCGCGGCCGGCCAGATGGAGATCGAGCTCTACTATTCCGACCAGCTCGTCCCCACGGCGGAGCTGTTCCAGGCCATGCAGGCCGGCACCATCGACTGCGTGCAGTCGGACGACGATTCCATGGCCTCGCCCACCGAGGTCACCGTGTTCGGCGGCTATTTCCCGCTGGCGCTGCGCTACAGCCTCGACGTGCCGGCGCTGTTCACCAAATACGGGCTGAAGCAGATCTGGGAAGAGGAATACGCCGCCGTCGGGGTGAAGCACATCTCGGCCGGATCCTGGGATCCCTGCCACTTCATCACCAAGGATCCGATCAACAGCATGAAGGATCTGGAGGGCAAGCGCGTCTTCACCTTCCCGACCGCCGGCCGCTTCCTCAGCCAGTTCGGCGTGGTCCCGGTCACCCTGCCCTGGGAGGACATCGAGGTCGCCATGCAGACCGGCGAGCTCGACGGCATCGCCTGGTGCGGCATCACCGAGGCCTATACCGTCGGCTGGTCCAACGTGACCAACTACTTCCTGACCAACAACATCTCCGGCGCCTGGATCGGGCATTTCTTCGCCAACATGGACCGCTGGAACGCCGTGCCGCCGCATCTGCAAAAGCTGCTGGAGGTCTGTTTCGAGCAGTCGCACTACTATCGCCAGCACTGGTACTGGGCCGGCGAGGCCGACCTGCGGGTGAATGGCGGCAAGCTGCAACTGACCACCATCCCGGCCGAGGAATGGAAGACGGTGGAGGATGCCGCGCGGGTGTTCTGGGACGAGATCGCGGCCGAAAGCGAGGTGAAGGCCAAGGTCGTCGCCGCCATCCAGAAATACAACGACGTGATGTCGAAGGCCGGCCCGCCCTACCGCTACTGAGCCCGCCGGGACGCGCGCGCCGCATTGCGCGCGCGTCCTGTTTCAAGATATGATCAAATCCAGACCGCCCCGCGGATGACGGCCGCGCCCGGCCCTCGCCTCCGAAAGAGATCCCGATGCCCGCCAACCTGACCTTCGAGAGCCTGAAAGCCGCCGTCGCCGCCGGCGAGATCGACACCGTGGCCGCCTGCATCGTGGACATGCAGGGCCGGCTGATGGGCAAGCGCTTCGTCGCGCAGCATTTCGTCGACGGCGCCCATGACGAGACGCATTGCTGCAACTACCTGCTCGCCACCGACATGGAGATGTATACGGTGCCGGGCTATGAAAGCACCTCCTGGGCGGCGGGCTACGGCGATTATGTGATGAAGCCGGATCTCTCGACCCTGCGCCGGCTGCCCTGGGTGCCGGGCACGGCGCTGGTGATGTGCGATGTGCTGGACCACCACCACAACCCGGTGCCGCACGCCCCCCGCTCGATCCTGAAGCGGCAGGTGGAGCGGGCGAAGGCCATGGGCTTCGACGCGATGATGGCGACCGAGCTGGAATTCTTCCTGTTCGAGGACAGTTTTGCGTCGCTGTTCGACCGCGGCTTCCCGCTGCCCACGCCGATGGCGCGGCACAATGTCGATTACTCGATCTGGGGCACCTCGGCCGACGAGCCGGTGATGCGCGACATCCGCAACGGCCTCTGGGCCGCCGGGATTCCCATCGAATGCTCCAAGGGCGAGGCCGAGGCCGGGCAGGAGGAGGTCAACGCGAAATATTCCGACGCGATGGACACCTCGGACATGCACGCGATCATCAAGCTGGGGGTGAAGCAGATCGCGCAGAAGCACGGCGCCTCGGTCACCTTCATGGCGAAATACGACCATCGCCGGGC
>JBDHSR010000235.1:0-5667 GCA_039808305.1 Gemmobacter sp.
GGATGGCACCGGCAGATCCGGTGCGCCGCGAGATAGCCGCCCTTCACCCCGCCATGCCGATCCAGCGCCTCCAGCGCATAGGCCGAGCAGGTGGGCTGGAACCGGCAGCCATGGCCGACCCAGGGACTCAGCACCAGCCGATAGGCCCGCACGGGCAAGGCGAGCAGATGGGCGAGCGGCGTCACGGCCGCGCATGGATCTGGCGCAGCGCGGCGGCCAGATCCTCTTTCAGCAGGGCGAAGTCGCGGGTCACCGTCACGCCGGGCCGACCGACCAGCACATAGTCCCAGCCCGGTCTCGCAAGGCCGGGCAGCACCGCCCGCACCACCTCGCGCAACCGCCGCTTGGCGCGGTTGCGCATCACCGCATTGCCGATCTTCTTCGAACAGGTGAAGCCGACCCGGATCGCCGACGCGCCATCCTTGCGGTCGCGCGCCTGAACCAGAAAGCCCCCCGCCCCCTGCCGCCGGGCCGAGGCCGCGCGCAGGAAATCCGCCCGTTTCGCTAGGATCGTATAGGCCGGGCATGACGAAACCGCCGCAGGCCCAGCGGAAGCCTCCGCGACGATGCGGCCTGCCTCCTCTGCCAGCGGCGGTGTCATGTCAGGTCACCCCTTGCCGGCGCCGAAAGGCGCCGGATCAGCGATCAGGCCGACAGCTTCTTGCGGCCCTTGGCGCGGCGGGCGGCCAGCACCAGACGGCCGCCTTTGGTCGCCATGCGGGCGCGGAACCCGTGGCGACGCTTGCGAACCAGGTTCGACGGTTGGTAAGTGCGCTTCATCGCGGCTCTCCATCAGACATGCAGCCCGGATCCGATGGATTCGGAGGGCCGCTGCAACTTGAAGCCCGTCCTTTAAGGGCGCCCCGGCGCCAAGTCAATTCGCGGCATGGGGTTTTTCCGCAGGAAATCGCCGCTCCCCGCCCGCGCGGCGCCCCGGCGCCGGATGACGCGCCCCTGTATTTGCGCGGAACGGTTTGCTATGCCTCGCCTGTCCGGGCGCGCGACGCGCCATGGACAAGAGAGGCGGACAGGCGGTGCGGCGGCTGGCAACCCGGATCCTCATGACGCTGTCGGGGCGATTCCTGCTCCTGACGGTGGCTTTCGTCATGCTGGCCGAAGTCCTGATCTTCGTGCCCTCGATCGCGCGCTTCCGGGTGGATTACCTGCAACTCCGGCTGGAAAAGGCCCAGATCGCCTCGCTGGCGCTGCTGGCGACCGACGGCATGATCACCCCCGAGCTGGAGCAGGAGCTGCTGGCCAATGCCGGGGTGTTCAACGTGGTGCTGCGGCGCGACGAGCTGCGCCAGCTCGTGCTGTCCTCGCCGATCCCCGAACCCGTCGCCGCCACCTACGACCTGCGGCAAAGCGGGCCGTTCGACCTGATCCGCGATTCGCTCGGCGTGCTCGTCGATCCGGAGAACCGCATCATCCGCGTCATCGGCAACCCGGTGCAGGAGGCCGGCCGGCTGATCGAGATCACGCTGCGCGAAGGCCCGATGCGGCGCGAGATGCTGGATTACGGCCTGCGCATCCTGTTCATGTCGGCGCTGATCTCGGTCATCACCGCCGCCATGCTGTTTCTGGCCGTGCGCCGCCTGATGGTGCTGCCGATCCGGCGCGTGGTGCGCCACATGCAGGCCTATGCGACGGCGCCCGAGGATGCGCGGCTGGTCATCACCCCCGCCGCCCGCGTGGTGGAGCTGCGCGACGCCGAGGAGGCGTTGCAGCGGATGCAGACCGACCTCATCGCCGCCTTCCGCCAGAAGGAGCGGCTGGCGCAACTGGGCGGCGCGGTGGCCAAGATCAGCCACGACCTGCGCAACATCCTGACCTCCGCCCAGCTTTTCGCCGACCGCATCGAGCAGAGCGCCGATCCGGCGGTGGCCCGCGCCGCGCCGAAGCTGGTGAACTCGATCAGCCGGGCGGTCTCGCTCTGCGAATCGACGCTCGCCTTCGGCAAGGCCGAGGAGCATCCGCCGCGCCTGACCCGCTTCGCGCTGCGCCCGATGCTGGAGGATGTGGCGGATGGCGAGGGGCTCTCGCCCGAGACCAGCCCCGCCTGCCTGATCGACGCCGCCCCCGGCCTCACCATCCGCGCCGATGCCGAGCAGTTGCAGCGCGTGCTGTCGAACCTCGTGCGCAACGCGCGGCAGGCGATCGACACCACCGGACGCGAGGGCACCATCGAGCTTTCCGCCGGCGAGGACGAGGCGGATTGGTGGATCCGGGTCGGCGATACCGGCCCCGGCCTGCCGCCCCGCGCGCGCGAACATCTGTTCATGGCCTTCCAGGGCTCGGCCCGCAAGGGCGGCTCCGGCCTCGGCCTCGCCATCTCGGCCGAGCTGATCCGCGGCCATGGCGGGCGGCTGGATCTGGTGCGCAGCGACGAGGAGGGCACGGAATTCCTGATCCGCCTGCCGAAATCCGGCGGGCTGGACAGCGAAACGCCGGCGGGGTGAACCGGCCCCGCGCACAAAACTCGCCGAGGATGAACTTTCGCCCTTGCATCCCCCCCGCCCTGCCGCTAAATCCCCGCTCACGACGGACCCGTAGCTCAGCTGGATAGAGCATCAGACTACGAATCTGAGGGTCGGGCGTTCGAATCGCTCCGGGTCCGCCACTCAAATCCCTCATCCAGAGAATATCCGGACGGCGTTTTCGCCGGCGTTTGAGACGTGCCGTTTCGGCACCGATTTCTCCTCCGGATCACACAATTCACATCATCGCTCCGGTCGGGCGCCAGTCCGCCGGCGGAGGACGGGCCGGCGGCATGTCGATCGCGGATTTCCCGATTCACAGGCCCTCTTGCACGGGTTCCTCGGCCTTGAGGAACGGCCGCCCGCTGCGCGAAGCGGCGGAGTTTCCCGGCCAGGCGGCCCTATCGCCGCCCGCGGGCACGGACGCGGGCCCATCCGCGCTTCGCCCCGCTGGCGCGCGCCAAGGGGCGCGACAACTCATGCCGGCGGCGTGGCTTGACGCCGGCGGCCGGAGCGGGCTTAGTGGGCGGGATGGTTCCCGGTCGCGGCATTGCCCGGCCGGGTGAAAAGGGAACGCGGTGCGGCGCCGAGAGGGGCCAATTCCGCGACTGCCCCCGCAACTGTAAGCGGAGAGCCTGCCCCGACGACCACTGGCCGCATGGCCGGGAAGGTGGGGCAAGGCCCGGACCCGCGAGTCAGGAGACCTGCCATCGTTCGACCCATTTACACACCGGGCGGGGTGCCCCGGAAGGAGTTTGCGATGGATACCCTTGCGCCACGCCGCGTGGCCCTCACTTTCCCGCCCGCCCTGCGGGGTGTCGTGTCATGACCGCCGCCCTGCCGGAACCCGCCGCGATCGCGCTGCGCAATGTCCGCTGGGGGCCGCAGAAGCGGCCCGACATCCTGGCCGGCATCGGCTTCAGCCTGGCTCCCGGCCAGATCCTCGCGCTCTGCGGCGCCGAGGGGGCGGGCAAGTCCGCGCTGCTGCGCATCCTGTCGCGGCAGGTGGCGCCCAGGGGCGGCGCGATCTGCCTGTTCGGCCGCGATCTCTGGCTGATGTCGCCGGAGGAGGCGGCGCGGATGGTGGCGATGACGCCGGACCAGCCGCCCGATCTGAGCCTCACGGTGCGCGAGGCGGTATCGCCGCGCCGGCTGCCGCAGTTCCAGGGCGGGGAGGCGCCGACCCTGGCGGAGGAGAATGCCATGATCCTCTCCGCGCTGGACCGGATGGGCCTGCTGGAGGTGGCGGGGCACTGCCTTTATACGCTGGACGGCGCGGCGCGGCAGAAGGTCGTCCTCGCCCGGCTGCTGGCGCAGCGGCCGCGCCTCGTGCTGCTCGGCGCGCCCGCCGATCCGGCGGAGGCCGCCAGCCGGGCCGCCCTGACCCGACGCCTGCGCGGCACCGGGCTGACGGTGGTGATGGCGCTGGAGGATGCGGATCTGGCCCATGGTGTCGCGGACCGGCGGATCCTGCTGCGGGAGGGGCGTATCGTGGCGGACGAGACCTGCGCGCCCCTCCGCCCCGTCGCGGCACCCCCGCCCGTCCTGGCGCGGCCGGGCCTGGTGCGGGACGTGGCGCTCGGCGCCTGACCGCGCCCGGAGCGGCGGGAGGCCGCGCCGGGGGCCGGATCAGTCCTCGACCTTCGCGCCGCCCGCCGCGCTCCGGCGCCGGACGAAATCTTCGAGACGGTCGGGAACGCCCTCGCAGGCGGCGGGCGGGCGGAACTCCGCCAGCACACGCTTCCAGATCGCGGTGGCCCGCTGGTCGGTGGTCAGCGCCCCGGCCTCGGTCCAGTTGCCATGGTTCGACAGGTCGGCCACCAGCGGTTGATAGAACGCGGTCTGGTAACGCTCCATCGTATGCGCGGCCGAGAAGAAATGCCCGCCCGGCGGCACCTCGGCGATCGCGTCGAAGCCCAGCGCCGCGTCGTCCGCCGGGGCCGGCCGCGCCAGTTCCGCGATGGTCTGCAACGCCTCGATGTCGATGATGAACTTCTCGTAGCCCAGCGTCAGCCCGCCCTCCAGCCAGCCGGCGGCATGCACCGTCACCGTCGCCCCGCCCAGCACCGCGCCCCAGAGCGCCATCACCGTTTCGGTCGCCGCCTGCGCATCCGCGACATTGGCGGCCGATCCGGTGGCGGAGCGCCAGGGCAGGCCGATATGCCGCGCCAGTTGCCCCGATCCGATGCAGGCGCGGACATGCTCCGGCGTGCCGAAGGCCGGCGAGCCGGATTTCATGTCCACATTCGACAGGAAGCCGCCATAGGAGACCGGCGCCCCCGCACGCGCCATCTGCGCCAGCGTGATGCCCGCCAGCGCCTCGGCATGCTGGAGCATCAGGGCGCCCGAGACCGTGATCGGCGCCATCGCCCCCGACAGGCAGAACGGCGTGATGATCGACATCTGGCCGGCCCGCGCGAAGTCGATGATGCCGCGCGACATCGGCGTGTCGAGCAGCCGGGGCGAGTTGGAATTGATCACCGTGCTCGCCCAGACGCCATCGGCAAAGCCCGCCTCGTCCAGCCCGTGCGCCAGCCGGATCATCTCGAAGCTTTCCTCGACCTGCTGGCGGCCGCGCGCGAAGACGAAGAGCGGCTTGTCGCAATTCTCCAGCTGCCCCCGCATCAGGGCGTAATGGCGCAGGTGGATCGGCACGTCCTGCGGCTCGACCGAGGGGCCGTGCATGTGGATCACGTCGAAGCTCTGTTGCAGGCGGAGGGTCTCCAGATAGCCGGTCAGGTCGCCCGGCCGCCGGCCGCGCTCGCGGTCGAAGGCGTTGGGGCAGCCGGCGCCGGCCATGAACAGCATGGCGCCCGGCGTATAGTCCTGCTCGCGCGCCGGATTGGCGGCGCGCAGCCGGATGCTGCGCGGCGCCGTGGCGAGGGCGGCGGCCACCATGTCGCGCCCGATGCGCACCATCTGGCTGTCCTCGTCGACCAGCGCCCCGCCCTGCCGCAGGATCTGCCGCGCCTCGTCCAGAAGCACGCGGATCCCCAGCTCTTCCAGCACCCTCAGCGCGCCGTCATGGATGGCGGCGATCCGGTCGTCGGAGAAGGCCCGCTGCGGCTCGAAGGGATTGCGCAGCCGCGCATAGGCCGGGTCCTGCGCGGCCCGGTCTTCCCCGCCGGCCCTGCGGCCGCGTCCCCGACGTGAATTCTCGCGTTTGTCCACTTTCGCCTCCCCGATTCCC
>JBDHSR010000236.1:0-5653 GCA_039808305.1 Gemmobacter sp.
GACGCGCTGCGTCTGCGGCTTGAGATGGAGCGTGCCTTCGGCGGCTCCGATGCTGACGGCGCTTGGGACTGGAAGCTTGCCTATGAAGCTGGCGAGGTGGCGCTCGTCCTCTTCCTGCGGAAGTTCGGCCGCGCGCTGCTCGCCCGGGCGGGCTCGCCCGCAACAATCTTGCCCATCCTCACCAAGGTGGCAGGCCTCTTGCCGACGCACACCCGGCGCTCGGAGGAAATGGAGCGCTTCCAGCAATTCTCGACGCCGTTGCCCATGGGACTGGCTGCAATGGCGGCAGCGCAGATCACGCCCCGTGACCTCGTCCTCGAGCCTTCGGCCGGGACCGGCCTTCTGGCGATCCTCGCGGAAATCGCCGGCGGCAGCCTCGCGCTGAACGAGTTGGCAGACACCCGCGCCGACCTTCTGCGCCGCCTGTTCCCGGGCCGACCCGTCACAGGCTTTGACGCCGCCCAGATCGACGATCATCTCGACGCGGGGCTACGCCCGAGCGTCATCCTGATGAACCCGCCCTTCTCGGCGGTGGCCCATGTCGATACCCGCACGACAGAGGCGACGGCCCGGCATCTGCGCTCTGCCCTTGCCCGCCTCGCGCCCGGCGGGCGTCTGGTCGCAATCACCGGCGCCGGTTTCGCGCCGGATGCGCCGGCCTGGGCGGAAACCTTCAGCCGTTTGACTGAGGCTGCTCACCTGGTCTTCACACTTGCTGTGTCGGGATCTGCTTTCGCCAAGCACGGCACCAGCTTCGAGACGCGGATTTCGGTCTTCGACAAATGCCGGGGCGGCGAGTTGGGCGGCATCACTGCCGATCTGGCCCTGCCCATGTCCGCCGATGTTGCCAGCCTTCTGTCCCGGATCACCGCCGAGGTCCCGCCACGCCTCGAGATGGATGCGGGCGCCGTCGCTCAATCGCAGCCCGCTTCCCCTTTCCGGGGAATTCCTCCCCATTCGTCCGGCCCTGCCGCTCGACCCGCGCGGTCAACGGCGTCGGCCAAGATGGATGTGCATGTCACCACGCCCGATCCCGAGGACCTCGCCTACACCCTACGCGAGACGGCGGACGATCTCGGCGCTGCGCGTCTGTCGGACGCGATCTACGAGACCTTCCGCCTGCAGGCGATCGACATCCCCGGCGCGTCCCCGCACCCGACCAAGCTGGTGCAGTCGGCTGCCATGGCCTCGGTCGCGCCTCCGAAACCGACCTACCGCCCGAAACTCCCCGTGGCCGTCCTGCGCGACGGCCTACTATCCGACGCTCAGCTCGAGACAGTGATCTACGCGGGCGAAGCCCATGGCGCGCATCTCGCCGGATCGTGGACCGTCGATGAAACCGGCGACATGGTCTCGGCCGCGCCCGCCGATGCCGCTGATGCCGTCCGTTTCCGCCGCGGCTTCTTCCTCGGCGACGGCACTGGTGCGGGTAAGGGCCGCCAGTCGGCCGGGATTGTGCTCGAGAACTGGGCGCAAGGCCGTCGCAAGGCGCTCTGGATATCGAAGAGCGACAAGCTTCTCGAGGACGCGCAGCGCGACTGGTCAGCGCTCGGCCAGGAGCGCCTGCTCGTCACGCCGCTCTCGCGCTTCGCCCAAGGCCGCGACATCCCCCTAAACGAAGGCATCCTCTTCACCACTTATGCCACGCTGCGCTCTGAAGAGCGCGGTGCCAAGAAATCCCGCGTCGACCAAATCGTTGACTGGCTAGGTACCGACTTCGACGGGGTGATCCTGTTTGACGAAAGCCATGCCATGGCCAATGCCGCCGGATCGAAGGGCGAACGTGGCGATATGGAAGCCTCGCAGCAGGGCAGGGCGGGCCTGCGCCTGCAACACAAGCTGCCCAACGCCCGCGTGGTCTATGTCTCGGCGACAGGGGCCACGACGGTGCACAACCTCGCCTATGCGCAACGCCTCGGACTCTGGGGCGGCGAAGACTTCCCCTTCGCGACGCGGGCAGAATTCGTGCAAGCCATCGAGGCGGGCGGCGTCGCCGCGATGGAGGTTCTGGCCCGCGACCTGCGGTCCTTGGGCCTCTATACCGCCCGGTCGCTCTCCTACGATGGCGTCGAATACGAGATGCTGGAACATGCGCTGACGCTTGAGCAGCGCGGCATCTACGATGCCTATGCTGGGGCCTTCGCCATCATCCACAACAACCTCGCCGCCGCGATGGAGGCCGCCAATATCACGGGCGACAGCGGCACGCTGAACCGCCAAGCCAAGTCCGCCGCGCGCTCGGCCTTCGAGTCTGCCAAGCAGCGCTTCTTCGGCCATCTGCTCACCTCGATGAAAACCCCTACCCTGATCGCCGCCATCGAGGCCGATCTTGCGGCAGGCCATGCGTCCGTCATCCAGATCGTCTCGACCGGCGAGGCTCTGATGGAGCGCCGCCTGTCGGAGATCCCGACCGACGAGTGGAACGACATCCGCTGTGACATCACTCCCAGGGAATATGTCCTGGACTACCTCGCCCATTCCTTCCCGGTGCAGCTCTACGAGCCCTTCACCGACAGCGAGGGCAACCTGTCCTCGCGCCCCGTGGTGCGCGACGGCCAGCCGGTAGAATGCCGCGAGGCGGCCCGCAGGCGTGATGCGCTGATCGAGAAGCTGGCCTCGCTGCCGCCCGTGCCAGGTGCGCTCGACCAGATCGTCCAGCGATTCGGCACCGATCTCGTGGCCGAGGTCACGGGCCGCTCGCGCCGCATCGTGCGCAAGGGCGAGGGCGCTGCCGCGCGGCTTGTGGTGGAATCTCGGGCTGGCTCGGCCAACCTGTCCGAGACCGCCGCCTTCATGGATGACCAGAAGCACATCCTGATCTTCTCGGACGCCGGCGGCACGGGGCGCAGCTATCACGCCGATCTTGGGGCCAAGAACCAGCGCCTGCGGGTCCATTACCTGCTGGAACCCGGCTGGAAGGCCGATGCCGCGATCCAGGGTCTTGGCCGGACGAACCGCACAAACCAGGCACAGCCACCGCTGTTTCGGCCCGTCGCCACGGATGTGAAAGCGGAGAAGCGGTTCCTCTCCACCATCGCCCGCCGCCTTGACACGCTCGGGGCCATCACCCGCGGTCAGCGTCAGACCGGCGGGCAGGGGCTGTTCCGGCCCGAGGACAACCTCGAGAGCCCCTATGCTCGTGACGCCCTGCGTCAGCTTTATCGCCGGATCTATCGCGGCGATGTCGCGGGATGCTCGCTCGGAGCCTTCGAGGATGCCACCGGTCTCAGCCTGACCGATGACAACGGTCTGAAGGACGACCTGCCGCCGATCACGACCTTCCTCAATCGCCTGCTCGCGCTGACGATCGACATGCAGGCCGTGCTCTTCGCGGCCTTCGAGGAATTGCTCGACCAGCGCATTGAGGGCGCCATCGCCGCCGGGGTCTATGACCTCGGGCTCGAGACGCTGCGCGCCGAGAGCTTCCGCGTCACTGATGCGCGGGTGATCTACACCCATCCCGGCTCCGGCGCGGAAACCCAGCTGCTCACCATTGCGGAAAAACGGCGCAACACGCCGACCTCGCTGGTGGATGCGCTTGACTGGCTCGATGACCCAAAAGCGCGCCTTCTCGTCAACAGCCGCTCCGGCCGGGCGGCGGTGCAGGTGTCTGCTACCAGCTTGATGCTGGATGATGGCACAATCCAGCCCCGCTTGCGGCTGATCCGGCCGACAGAGGCCAGCACGGTCCCAGCTCGGATGATGGAGGACACCCATTGGCTCGAGGCTGACTGCGCGGCCTTCACCGCCGCCTGGACGGCGGAGCTGGCCGATGTGCCGGAGTTCTCGGAATCCACGCTGCACATCGTGGCGGGGCTGCTTCTGCCGATCTGGAAACAGCTCCCCCAGGACGAAACCCGCGTCTACCGGCTGCAGACCGATGACGGGCGGCGGATCATCGGCCGCCGCGTCTCACCCGCCTGGGTCGCGACCACGTTGGCCGCCGATGCGCCGCAACTCACGGCGGCGCAGGTCCATGCTCTCGTGCTGGAGGGAAAGACCGTGGTGCGGCTGGCCGAAGGGATGGAGTTGCACCGGTCCCGCGTCATGGGGGTGAACCGGATCGAGCTTTCCGGCTTCACGGAAGCGGCCAAGGACCGCCTCAAGGCCGATGGCTTCTTCTCGGAGATCATCAGCTGGAAGCTGCGCCTCTTCTGTCCGATCGATCCTGCCGGCATCGCCGTGCTGGATCGTCTGCTTGCACGTTGTCCTGTGACGGGACTACATGCACGCGGAGGTTGTTGAGCCATGTATTCCGAGACTGAAGATGTGATCCGCGCTCTTGCGGAGAACGCAGAGAGCGTGTGTCGCGCTTACCTTCCCGCCGGACGGCGGGAAGGATCCTACTGGATCGTGGGCGATTTGCAGAACAATCCCGGCCGGTCGCTCTTCGTGCGGCTGACCGGGCCTGCGACAGGGCCCGGTGCGGCCGGCAAGTTTACCGACGGAGCCACGGGCGAGCATGGCGATCTTCTCGACATCATCCGCGAGAGGACCGGGATCTCTCGCTTTCCCGATCTTCTCACTGAGGCCCGGGCGCATCTGGGCCGTCCGCAGCCGGTCCTCCCGGATGCGCCGGTGCCAAAGAAGGCGAAGGCACCCGGTAGCACACCAGCAGCGGCGGCGCGGCTCTTCGCAGCCTCGGTGCCGGTCGCAGGCACGCTTGCCGACACCTACCTCCGCTCCCGGGGCCTGACCCAGGGCGGAGTGATGAGTGCCCTGCGCTTCCACCCGAAATGCTGGCATCGGGATGAGGGCCAGACCCGGAGCCTCCCCAGACCGGCGCTGATCGCCGCGGTCACCGATGGGGCAGGGGCCCTGCAGGGCGTGCATCGCACCTGGCTTGCGCCTGACGGACAGGGAAAGGCGCGGGTCGAGACGCAGCGGCGTGCCATGGGTCACCTCCTCGGCAATGCCGTCAGGCTGACCCCGCATGACGACATCCTCGTGGTCGGCGAGGGCATCGAGACCATGCTGTCCCTTGTCGAGGCCATGCCCGGCCTTCCCGTCTGGGCGGCGCTCTCGTCCGGTCACCTCGGGGCGGTCCTGCTGCCGGAGGGGCTGCAGCGCCTCTACATCGCCATCGACCGCGATCCGGCGGGGCAACGTGCGGCAGAGAGGTTGAACGCCAGAGCCACTGAGGTTGGGATTGCCGTTCGGGTGCTGGAACCGCAGCTTGGGGATTTCAACGATGATCTCCGGGCGACCGGCAAGGACGCGCTGCGCCAGCATCTGGCAGTGCAGATCGGACCTGAGGATCAGCAGCGCCTGTTGGGCTGAGCAGCGTCGCGCAGGGGCGGGCAAGAGACAGCGGGGCAGGGGTCACATCCCTGTCGTGGCTCTGGACTGTCGCTTTGCCTCTTCCCGGGCAACCTCATCCACCCGTCACCCACACGGCCTTCAAGAGATGGGCAGGCGGCCGTCAAAGGTGCCGCCCCTTCAAGGACGGGGGGCGACTGATTTCCGCCGGCGGCAGAGCCGCCTTTGCATCGCGAGACAAATCAGCCGCCCCCCGTCCTCCTCCACATGCGTTCCGGCCCCGAAAGGGGGTGAAGGGGCGTCCCCTCCCACGGCTATCGCAGCCCATGAAGGCCGCGCGGGATGACGCGCGGACGAGACAGGCCCGGAGGCAAGAAACCGATGACGATCCACA